>NZ_NHNZ01000133.1:0-132177 GCF_002727095.1 Halorubrum sp. C191
GCGGCTTCCTCGCGTACGCCGGGCTCTCCTTCGCGGTGCTCGGCATCGGCGCGGTCGTCGGCGGGTTCGCCGGGCGGTTCGCCGTCGGCCCCTTCTACGCGGCGGACGCCGCAGGGGTCGAGGGGACGGCGCTGCTCGTCGGCGCGACGCTGGCGGGCGTCGCCGTCGGCGCGCTGTTCGGGTTCGTCCTCACCCGGACGACGCTCGTGGTCTCGACGGCGCTCATCGGCGCGGCGTTCGCCTCGCGGTCGCTGACGCCCGCGAGCTTCGAGACGGCCGCCGCGGAGACGACCGTCCAACCCCTCCTCTTCGACCTCTCGGCGCCCGCGTTCCTCGCGGTGTTCGTCCTCGGGGCGCTCTCGCAGCTGGGGCTGTTCCGGTTCGGCTACGTGACGAAGCTCGTCGGGCTGCTGCCCGGCGCGCGCCGGTGGACGGCGGACGACGACCGCGACGCGGACGCGGCCTGACCGCCTCTCAGACGCCCCGACGCGGTCACTCGTACTCGTAGAACCCGCGACCGGTCTTCTTGCCGAGGTCGCCCGCCTCCACCTTGCGCTTGAGGAGGTACGCCGGCTTGTAGCGGTCGCCGAGTTCGTCGTGGAGCGTCTCGCTTGCGTCGAGCGCCACGTCGAGGCCGATGTGGTCGGCGAGTTCGAGCGGCCCCATCGGGACGTTCGTGCCGAGCTTCATCCCGCGGTCGATGTCGGCCTTGTCGGCGACGCCCTCGTCGTACGCGCGGATCCCCTCGTTTATCCACGGCATCAGGATCCGGTTGGTGACGAACCCGGGCTTGTCGTCGGACTCCCACGTCTCCTTGCCCAAGTCCTCGGCGAAGGCGTGCGCGAAGTCGACGACCGCCGGGTCGGTGCGCTCGCCCACCACGACCTCGACGCCGTCCATGATCGGGACGGGGTTCATGAAGTGGAGGCCGACCACGTCGCTCGCGCGCTCCGTCGCGCTCGCGATGGTCGTGATAGACAGCGTGGAGGTGTTCGTCGCGAGGACGACGTCGTCGTCGGTGACGCGGTCGAGGTCGCCGAACACGTCGCGTTTTACCTCGAGGTCCTCGATCACGGCCTCGACGACGAGGTCGGCGTCCGCGAGGTCGTCGAGGGCCGTCGTCCCCGTGATCCGGTCGCGGACCGCTTCGGGGTCCTCGTCGAGCGCGCCCTTTCCGGCCAGCCGGTCGAGGCTGTCCTCGACGCTGTCGAGGCCGCGCTCGACGTACTCGCGCTCCACGTCCCGCATCACCACGTCGTATCCCGCCGACGCCGCGACCTGCGCGATCCCGTTGCCCATCGTCCCGGCGCCGACGACGCCGACGACCTCGATTTCGGAAAGCGTTCGCATGTGACTCGCTGCCGCGCCGCGGCTGGTAAGTATTGCGAAAGCCGGTCCCGAACGCGTTCGCACCGGAGAAATTAACAATTCGAGTAGTAACGCGTTTCGAAGCCGATCGCGCAAAAACGACCCGAGGCGCCGCTCAATCGGCCGCTAAGTTTCTTTACGTCCGCCGACTTCACCACAGCCCTTTTTACGTATGTAACGGAACTACGAACTGATGCTTCCTCACGCCGCCGACGACATTTCGCGCGACGGTAAGTCGCTCATCCTCGCGTACGACCACGGGCTCGAACACGGGCCGGTCGACTTCGAGCCGAACCCGGACACGGCGGACCCGGAACGGATCTTCGAGCTCGCCACCCACGAGGCGGTCACCTCGCTCGCCGTCCAGAAGGGGCTCGCCGAGGCGTACTACCCCGACTACGAGGACGAGGTCAACCTCCTGTTGAAGCTCAACGGGACCTCCAACCTCTGGCGGGGAGAGCCGAACAGCGCCGTCAACTGTACGGCCGAGTACGCGGCCGAACTGGGGGCCGACGCGGTCGGGTTCACGGTCTACGGCGGGTCGAACCACGAGGTAGAGATGGCCGAGGAATTCCGCGACGCGCAGGAGGGCGCCCGCGAACACGACATGGCCGTCGTCATGTGGTCGTACCCGCGCGGGCAGGGGCTCCGCAACGACGCGAGCCCGGACGTCATCTCGTACGGCGCGCGGCTCGGCCTGGAGCTCGGCGCCGACGTGGTGAAGGTGAAGTACCCCGGCTCCGCCGAGGCGATGGGCGACGCCGTCGAGATGGCCGGCCCCGCCGACGTCGTCATGTCCGGCGGGACGATGCGCGACGACGAGGCGTTCCTCCGGAACGTCTCGAACGCCATCGACGCGGGGGCCACCGGCATCGCCGTCGGCCGAAACGTCTTCCAGCGCGACGAGCCCGAGCGCATCCTCGACGCCTTGGAGGCCGTGATCTTCCAAGAGTCCGACCCGGCCGAGGCGCTGGCCGTCGCCGAGAGCGACGACTGATGTCCTCACCGGACTCGACCGTCGACGCGGTGTTCGACGCGGTCGCGGCGACGGCCCCCGAGATCCGCGCCGCGCTCCCCGGCCGCCGCGTCGAGAGCGGGACGGAGAACGAATCCGGCGAGTCGGTGCTCGCGGGCGACCTGTACGCCGACGAGCTCCTCGGCGACGCGATAACCGCGGTCGACGGCGTCGGCTCGTTCGTCAGCGAGGAGCGTGAATCGGCGGTCGACGCGGGCGGCGCCGTCGGGAGCGGCGCGGGCGACGCGCTCGCCGTCGCGATCGACCCCCTCGACGGCTCCTCGAACCTCCGGTCGAACAACGCGATGGGCACCGTCGTCGGCGTGTACGACGCGCCGCTGCCCGCGAGCGGCCGCGACCTCGTCGCCGCCGGCTACGTCCTCTACGGCCCGATCACGACGATGGTCGTCGCCGACGAGACGGGCGTCCGCGAGGAAGTGGTCACCGCCGACGGCGACGGCGTCGAGAGGTCCGTCGTCGAGGCCGACCTCTCGCTGCCGGCGACCCCGACTGTCTACGGGTTCGGCGGCCGGGTCCCCGACTGGCCCGCGGACTTCCGCGCGTACGCCCGATCGATCGAAGACGAGCTGAAGCTCCGGTACGGCGGCGCGATGGTCGGCGACGTGAACCAGGTGCTCACCTACGGCGGCGTGTTCGCCTACCCCGCCCTCCGGAGCGCGTCCGAGGGGAAGCTCCGGCTACAGTTCGAGGCGAACCCGATCGCCTACATCGTCGAGCGCGCGGGCGGCGCGTCCTCGGACGGAACCGGCTCGATCCTCGACGTGGAGCCCGAGGCGGTTCACCAGCGCACGCCGGTTTACGTGGGCAACGAGGCGCTGATCGAGCGGCTGGAAGCCGCCGTCGACGCGGAGTAGCAGCGGGGTACCGCTCCGGACGAGCGGCGCGCCGCCCCGGGCCGCCGGCCGACGCGGGCCCGTCGAATCCCGCATGGAAAACTGTTTAGGATCTACCGCAAATCTTGCGTCCATGAAAGTCCACGTCGGCGCGGCGGCGACGCCCGAGGAGGCTGCGGCGATCGCGAAGTCGCTCGCCGAACACCTCGGCGTCGACGTCGACGTCCACGTCGAGGGCGAGGAGACGCCGGTCGCCAGCGCCGAGCCGTCCGAGCCGAGCTACCCGCTCGACGACGACCTCGGACCGACCGACCGCGAGCGCGACCTCCGCGCCGAGATAGCCGACATCCGCGAGGGCGGCCCGGAGAAGTACCGCGACCGGCTCTCGGAGCAGGGGAAGCTGTTCGTCCGCGACCGCCTCGACCTCTGGTTCGGCGGCGAGGGCGGGACCCGCGGGACCGGCGACGCCGGCGCCGCGGACGGCGACCCCGCGGGGGTGAAGTTCGAGGACGGGAAGTTCGCCGCGTTCGACGACTGGCACCCCGACGCGCCCGCCGGCGAGGACGAAGCGGGGAACGAGCGCGGCGGCGACCGCCTCCCGGGCGACGGCCTGCTGACGGGCGCGGCCGAGTTCGAGGGGCGCGACGTCCACTTCATGGCCAACGACTTCACCGTGAAGGCGGGGTCGATGGCGTCGAAGGGCGTCGAGAAGTTCCTTCGGATGCAACAGCGGGCGCTGAAGACGGGGAACCCGGTGCTCTACCTGATGGACTCCTCCGGTGGTCGGATCGACCAGCAGACCGGCTTCTTCGCCAACCGCGAGGGGATCGGGAAGTACTACTACAACCACTCGATGCTCTCCGGCGCGGTGCCGCAGATCTGCGTCCTCTACGGCCCCTGTATCGCCGGGGCCGCCTACACGCCCGTCTTCGCGGACTTCACTGTGATGGTGGAGGACATGTCCGCGATGGCGATCGCCTCCCCGCGAATGGTGGAGATGGTCACCGGCGAGGAAATCGATCTGGACGATCTCGGCGGGCCCCGCGTCCACGCCGAGGAGTCGGGGTCGGCGGACCTGATCGCCCGCGACGAGGAGCACGCCCGCGAGCTGGTCGCCGACCTGATCGGCTACCTCCCCGACCGGGCCGGCGAGAAGCCCCCGCGGCGCGAGACGAAGCCGCCGAAGCTCTCGCCCGACGGGATCGACGAGCTGATCCCCGAGTCGCCGAACCGCCCGTACGACGCCCACGACCTGATCGACCGGATCGCCGACGCCGAGTCGGTGTTCGAGCTGAAGGAGGGGTACGGTCCGGAGATCGTCACGGCGTTCTGCCGGATCGACGGGCGGCCGGTCGGCGTCGTCGCCAACCAGCCGACGGAGCGGTCGGGCGCGATCTTCCCGGACGCCGCGGAGAAGGCCGCGGAGTTCATCTGGACCTGCGACGCCTACGAGATCCCCCTGCTGTACCTCTGTGACACGCCCGGCTTCATGGCGGGCTCGCAGGTGGAGAAGGACGCCATCTTAGAGAAGGGGAAGAAGATGATCTACGCCACCTCCTCGGCGACGGTGCCGAAACAGACCGTCGTCGTGCGGAAGGCGTACGGCGCGGGCATCTACGCGATGGGCGGGCCGGCCTACGACCCTGAGAGCGTCATCGGCCTTCCCTCCGGCGAGATCGGCATCATGGGCCCCGAGGCCGCGATCAACGCGGTCTACGCCCGGAAGCTCGCCGAGATCGACGACCCCGAGGAGCGCGCCGCCGAGGAGGAGCGCCTCCGCGAGGAGTACCGCGAGGGGATCGACGTCCACCGCATGGCGAGCGAGGTCGTCATCGACGAAATCGTGCCGCCCTCGGACCTCCGCGCCGAGCTCGCCGCGCGGTTCGACTTCTACGAGGACGTTCAGAAGGACCTGCCGGACAAGAAGCACGGGACGATCCTCTGACCGGGTGAAACGGGCGGAGCCGGGCTACAGCGCCGCGACGAGGTCGCCGCCGAACAGCTCGACTGCGCTCTCGACGCCGAGCGCGACGGCCAGCCCGATTCCCAGGAGCGCGCCGGCGTAGGCGGCCGACCCGAGTAGCGACGCGGCGGCGAACCGCGGCGCGGACACCGACGACGCGCTCGCGCTGGGCACCGCGAGCCACCCGCGCGTCCCGGGGACGGCGTTCGAGGCGGCGACCGCCGGGAGCCCCCACCGGTCGAGCCAGCGCGTCGCGCCGTCCAGTCGCCCCGCGTCGACCGGGACGGCCCTCGACGCCGTCGGATCCAGGTCGAACCGACGGACGACGACGAAGAGCAGCGACTGGCCGGTCGTCGCCCCGACGACGGCCGCCGCGAACACCGGGACGACCGCCACAGCGTCGACCCCCGCGGCGACCACCGCTGCGACAAAGAGCGTCCGCGCTGGCAGCACCTTCCCGACGAGGGCGCCTTCGAGCGCGAAGACGACGAAGACCGCGACGGCGCCGTAGGTGCCGACGAGGGCGAGCGCCGTCTCAGCGTGGGCTCCGATCACGACCGCCCTCCGGGCCCCACAGCTAAAACACCCCCCGAGCCGGCTGTTCGCACGCGTCAGGCCGCTCCGCGGACCCGGTCGCGGTCGCCGCCCCCGCCTCGGGTGGCTATTTATCGGCCGCGGGCCTCGTGGACGCATGGTCACCGTCGGCGACACCGCCCCCGACTTCGCCGCGCCCGCGGTCGGCGGGGCTCCGGACGGCGACGCGGAGCGCACCGCAACCGAACTGGCGCTGTTCCGGTTGGTCGAGGCGCACGACGCCGTCGCTCTCTGTCTCGCGCCCGCGACGTTCGTGCCGCCCTGTACCGCGGCGCTCGCCGCGGTCCGCGACGCCGGCTGGTACGACCGCGACGGCCTCGCCGTCGTTGCGCTCACGGGCGACTCGCTGTACGCGGCGTTCGCGTACGCCGACCGGTTCGGACTCCCCTTCCCGGTCGTCGCCGACTTCCACGGCGGCGTCGCCGAGTCGTACGACCTGCTCGCCGACTCGTGGGAGGGGCATTCAGGCATCCCGCGGCGCGCGACGGTCGTGATCGACGGGGACTGGACGGTCCGGTTCGCCGAGGCGACCGACGATCCCCTCGACCGCGCCGACCCGGCGCCGGTCCGGCGCGCGGCCGAGACGCTCCGCGAGATCGGGATCGACGTGGACCGGCCGCGGGTGAACTACGACGGGCCGTGGTGAGCGCGGCGCGGACGAGCGCGACGGCGGCGCGGTCCGTGACTCGCCCGGTCGCGTCACGCGTCGGCGTCGCCGTGGTTATTTGACGCCCCCGCGCGGAGGGGGCGACATGGACGCCGCCTTCGCGGAGTACCTCGACGAGTTCACGCGCCGCGACTGGGAGACGCTCGACCCGGCCGCCGTCGCCGACCCAGTCAGGGTCGCGGTCGTCGGCCTCGGCTGGTTCGCCCGGGAGTGGGCGCTGCCCGGCATCGCGCGGTCGGCGTACACCGAGGCCACCGTCGTCAGCGACGTCGACCCCGCGGCGGTCGAAGCGGTCGCCGCCCAGCGCGACCTGACGGGCCTCACGCCCGAGGAACTGCGATCGGGGGCCGCCGCGGACGCGTACGACGCCGTCTACGTCGCGACGCCGAACGCGACCCACCTGGAGTACGTCGAGGCCGCCGCACAGCAGGGGAAGGCGGTCCTCTGCGAGAAGCCGCTGGAGGTGACGCCGGAGCGCGCGCGGAAGCTGGTGGCGGCCTGCCGCGACGCCGGGGTGCCCCTGATGGTCGGCTACCGGATGCAGACCGACCCCGCCGTCCGGCGGCTCCGCGACCTCCTCGACGCGGGCGTCGCCGGCAAGGTGATCCACGTCCACGCGACGATGTCGCAGACGATGCTCGGCGAACTCGGAAGCGACACGGACCAGTGGCGGCTCGACCCCTCGCTGTCGGGCGGCTGCGCGGTGATGGATCTGGGCGTCTACCCGCTCAACACGACGCGGTTCGCACTCGGCGAGGACCCGGTCCGGGTGTCCGGCCGGACCCGGTCGGAGCACGAGGCGTTCGCCGACGTGGACGAGCACGCCTCGTTCCGACTCGAGTTCCCGGACGACGTCGACGCGTTCTGTACGGTGAGCCAGAACGCCCAGCACGCGAGCCGGCTGGAGGTCACCGGGACAGACGCCAGACTCGTCCTCGACCCGGCGTTCTACGAGCGCGAGGACCGCGGATTCGCCGTGGTTCGCGGCGGGACGCGGGTCGATGTCGACTTCGAGCAGGTCCACCAGATCGAAGAGGAGTTCGCCTACTTCGGTCACCAGCTGCTGGCCGACGAACCGTTCCACCCCGACGGCGAGCACGCGCTCACGGACATGCGCGCGCTCGCCGGCGTCTACGAGTCGGCCGAGACCGGGCGGCCGGTCGAACTCGGAGACTGAGCCGCGACCGCGGCTGCGAGCCCACTACTGTTCGATCCCGTACACGTCGCTCGTCCAGTCGCGGGCCGGGGTGTCGTACACCGGGGCGTCGCGGTCGCACCCGTCGAGCCGTCGCCGATCGGCCTCGTCGAGCTCCCAGTCGAGGTCGGCGTTGGCCCGGACGTGCTCCGGGGTCGACGAGCGCGGTAGCGGGACGACGCCGCGGTCGATCGCCCACCGGATGATCACCTGCGCCGGGTGCTTGTCGTACTGCTCCGCCAGCTCGGCGACGACCTCGTCGCCGAACACGTCGGTCCGCGCGAGCGGGGCCGCGGCCTCGATCACGGTGTCGGTCTCGCGGCAGTAGTCGACGAGGTCGGGCCGCTGGAACCACGGGTGAAACTCGATCTGGTTGACCGCGATCGGCACGTCGGAAATGTGGTGCGCGCAGCTGAGCTGGTACGCGCTGAAGTTCGAGACGCCGATATCGCGGACGAGCCCCCGCTCGCGCAGCTCCGCCATCGCCTGGAGCGTCTCGCGCAGAGAGATGGCGGGGTTCGGCCAGTGGATCAGGTACAAGTCGAGGTAGTCGGTGCCGAGCCGGTCGAGCGACGCCTCGCACGATTCGATCACCGACTCGTAGTTGAGGTTCTTCGCGAGCACCTTCGAGGTGAGGAAGACGTCGTCGCGGTCGACGTCGCTCGCCGCGAGCGCCTCCCCGATGACCGCCTCGTTGCGGTACCCCTCCGCGGTGTCGATGTGCGCGTAATCGGCGTCGAGCGCCGCCCGAACGCTGTCGGCCGTCTCGTCGTCGTCGAGGTCGTACGTGCCCAGCCCGAGCGCCGGCAGCTCCGCGCCGCTCGGGAGCGTCTTCGTTGGTACGGTCACGCGAGGGGGGTTCGCCGGATCACCGATTGAAACTACCGGTCGGGGAATCTCGTGCGGCGGCGCGTGCCTGCGAGGCCGCCACGCGGCCGAGCAGCACGCGCGAGGGAGTCGCGAGCGAAGCGAGCGGAAGTCAGGCCGGTACATGACCGCAGGGAGTACACCGGCCGAGATTCGAACTCAGAATCAGACGTGCCCGCTCACGGCTCGCTCTGCTCGCCGTTCGCTGCGCGCGACTGATAGCGCTCAAGTCTCTCTCGGTCATTCTGCTCACTTCGTTCGCAAGTCCGCTGAGCGGAGTGAAGCGGACGCTGGCTGGCGCAGTCAGTCGGAAAATGCACCGGCCGAGACTCCCGCAAGCAGAGCGAGCGGGAGTCAGGTCGGGGCACGACCGCAGGGAGTGCACCGGCCGAGATTTGAACTCGGGTTGCAACCATGGCAAGGTTGCGTGATACCACTACACTACCGGTGCGTGCTTCGCATCCGATCGTAGCCCGGGTCGGAGATATAAGGGTTCCGAACGACGGTCGGCGGAAGGGTCATCGGTGCCGCGCCCCCACACGGATCCGTACCCGAACGATGACCGACCTGCCCGACCGCGCCGACCGACGCACCGTCCTCCGCGCGACCGCCGGGCTCGCCGGCATCGCCGCGTTTCCCGCCGTCGCCGGCTGTCTCGGGGGCGGCGGCTCTCCCGGCGGCGACGAGGCCGGAGGCTCCGGCGACGACGGCGGCGACGCCCCGCCGGACGACGGCGCGGGCGTCGCGTACGACGTCGAGACCGTCGCGGAGGGGTTCGAGAACCCGTGGGCGCTCGCCTTCCTACCCGACGACGGTCGCCTGCTGGTCACAGAGCGACCGGGACGGCTCTCGCTTGTCGACCCCGCGGACGGGGCCGTCGAGGCGGTCGCGGGCGCGCCAGAAGTGTTCGCGGAGGGGCAGGGCGGCCTGCTCGACGTTGCGGTCCACCCGGACTACCCGGCCGACCCGCGCGTCTACCTCACGTACGCGGCGGCGAACGACGCGGGCGAGGCGACGACGCACGTCGGGACCGGACGGCTCTCACTCGACGGCGGCGACGCGCCGGTGCTCGACGAGTTCGAGCCAATCCGGGTCGCCGAGCCGTTCCGCGGCGGCGCGAACCACTTCGGCTCCCGGGCGACGTTCGGCCCCGAGGGGTCGCTGTTCGTCACGGTCGGCGACCGGCGCGACACGGACTTCGGACCCGACCACGTCTCGCAGGACCGTTCGAACGAGCTGGGCGCGACGCTGCGGCTGACCCCGGACGGCAACGCCCACCCCGACAACCCGTTCGTCGACGACCCGGACGCGGCCGACGCGCTGTACAGCTACGGGCACCGGAACCCGCAGGCGATGGCGGTGCGGTCCGAGACGGGCCGGATCTGGCAGTGCGAGCACGGCGAAGAAGACGGCGACGAGATCAACGTGATCGAGCGCGGCGGCGACTACGGCTGGCCGGTCGCCAGCGAGGCGTGCCGCTACGGGACCGACGACCCCTTCGCGCCGGGCCACGAGGACCGCGACGGCGTGATCGCGCCGGTCCACCACTGGCCGTGCGGGTCCGGCGGCTTCCCGCCGAGCGGCGCGGTCTTCTACGACGGCGACGCGTTCCCCGAGTGGCGGGGCGACCTGTTCGCGGGCACGCTCGCGGCGCGGTACCTCGGGCGGTTCACGGTCGACGGCGACGGCCTCGACGCGACCGTGACCGAGCGCGAGCCCCTGCTCGCCGACCGCGGGTGGCGCATGCGCGCGGTCGCGGTCGAACCGGACACGGGGAACCT
The DNA here is from genome assembly GCF_002727095.1 of Halorubrum sp. C191. Classification (NCBI taxonomy): domain Archaea; kingdom Methanobacteriati; phylum Methanobacteriota; class Halobacteria; order Halobacteriales; family Haloferacaceae; genus Halorubrum; species Halorubrum sp. C191. The sequence continues at coordinate 10,305 of NZ_NHNZ01000133.1, forward strand.
CTACGTCGCGGTCGATGACGGCGACGCGCCGGTGGCGCGGGTCGTTCCGGCGTGAGGGGTTGCCTCCGCGGCGACGCGGATCCGTGTGACGAGTTGGCTCGGATTCGCGGGCGGAATCCCCGCGCAGACCCCGTGTGAACGCGGCACAGCCGGATATCGGGACCGCTATCCTTTTACCGTGCCGTCCGGAATCGAAGGTTACAGTCTCGCCACGATGCGTACCGAAGACGGACTCACGATCTGTGTTCCGTCTTCGCTCGTCCGGGAAGCCGAGGACGACCGCGAGGCGACTCGCAAACTCGGCTACGTCGCCCGTGCGGCGGCGGTGTTCCGGGCGGATCGGCTCGTGGTCTTCCCCGACCGGGAAGGCGACGGGCGACGGGGCGGGGAGTACGTCCGCACCGTGCTGGGGTACGCCGCGACGCCGCCGGAGCTCCGAAAGGACCTCTGGGGGCAGCGCGACGAACTCCGGTACGTCGGTGTGCTTCCCCCGCTCCGCGTGCCGTGGCGGACCGGCTCGACCCCTAGCGGGGAAGAGTCGAAAACACAGGGACTCGTGACCGAGGTCGGACCTGAAGGCCGCGTCCGGGTCAATTCCCCGCTGCGGGAACACCCGATCTCCCTGCTCGTCCCCTCCGGAATGGAGGTCGAGCGGGGGGAGCGCGTCACCATCAGGGTCTCTTCGAGAGAACCGGTCCGCGCCCGCATCACCGGGAAGCCGGAGGTCGGCTTCCAGGTCGCGGCCGCGGACCTGTCGGAAGCGCTCGCCGGCGACGGACTGGCCGTCGCGACGTCGCGACACGGAGCGGAACTCTCCGTCTCGCGGCTCGGCGACCTCGTCTCGGACGCCCGCGAGGCCGGCGGTTACACCGTCGCCTTCGGCGCGCCCGAGCGGGGGCTTCCGGAGATGCTCGGGCTTTCGCCCGACCGCATTCGGGCGGCCGTCGCCGACGGCCGCTCGGTCGAACCCGATCCGGGGTTCGACCTCTGGCTGAACACGATCCCGGCACAGGCGAGCGAGGTCGTCCGGACGGAGGAGGCTCTGTTCGCGACCCTCGGCTCGCTCACACTCACGGAGTAAACACATGCCACAACCAAGCCGACCACGAAAAGGCTCGCTGGGCTACGGCCCGCGCACCCGCGCAGACAGCGAGGTGCCGCGCATCCGTTCGTGGCCAGAAGACGACGGGGCCCCTGCGCTGCAGGGATTCGCCGGCTACAAGGCCGGGATGACCCACGTCATGATGGTCAACGACGAGGCGAACTCGCCGCGTGAAGGGATGGAAGAGGCCGTCCCCGTCACCGTCGTCGAGACGCCGCAGATGCACGCCGTCGCCGTGCGCGCCTACGAGAACACGCCGTACGGACAGAAGCCGGTCGAAGAGGTCTGGGCGACCGAGTTCCACGAGGAACTCGACCGCGCGCTCGACCTCCCGGCGGAAGACACCTTCGAGGAAGACGCCGACGAGCTCCGCGCGCTGCTCGACGACGACGTCGTCGACGACGTGCGCGTCATCACGCACACGGCGCCCTCGGAGCTCTCGAACGTCCCGAAGAAGAAGCCCGACATCATGGAGACGCGCGTCGGCGGCGGCTCCCTCGAGGAGCGCGCCGACTTCGCGCTGGACCTCGTCGCGGAGGGCGGCGCCCACGAGTTCGGCGACGTCTTCCGCGCGGGCCAGTACACCGACGTCTCCGGCATCACGAAGGGGAAGGGGACGCAGGGTCCCGTCAAACGCTGGGGCGTTCAGAAGCGGAAGGGCAAACACGCCCGCCAGGGATGGCGGCGTCGGATCGGCAACCTCGGTCCGTGGAACCCCTCCCGCGTCCGCTCCACCGTCCCCCAGCAGGGGCAGACCGGCTATCACCAGCGCACCGAGCTCAACAAGCGCCTCATCGACTTCGGCGAGGGCGACGACGCCTCCGTCGACGGCGGCTTCGTCAACTACGGCGAGGTCGACGGTGAGTACGCGCTCATCAAGGGCTCGCTGCCCGGTCCGGACCAGCGCCTGCTGCGGTTCCGCCCGGCCATCCGGCCGAACGACCAGCCGCGCCTCGACCCCGAGGTCCGGTACGTTTCCACCGAATCCAACCAGGGATAACCAATGAACGCAACAGTACACGACCTGGACGGCGAGGAGGCGGGCAGCGTCGAGCTGCCGGCCGTCTTCGAGACCGCGTTCCGACCGGACCTCATCGGTCGCGCGGTCGACGCCGCTCAGGCCAACCGGAAGCAGGCCTACGGGGCCGACGAGTTCGCCGGGCTGCGGACGCCCGCAGAATCGTTCGGCTCCGGCCGCGGGCTCGCGCACGTGCCACGTTCCGAGAACGTCGCCCGTCGCGTCCCGCACGCCGTGTCGGGGCGCGCCGCGCACCCGCCGAAGGCCGAGAAGGACCAGTCGAAGCAACTGAACGACAAGGAGCGACAGCTCGCGATCCGGTCGGCCATCGCGGCCACGACCGACGCCGAGCTCGTCGCCGAGCGCGGCCACGCGTTCGACGAGGACCTCGACCTCCCGCTCGTCGTGAGCGACGAGTTCGAGGACCTCGAGAAGACGCAGGACGCCCTTGGCGTGCTCGAAGCCGTCGGCGCCGACGCCGACATCGAGCGCGCCGAGGAGGGTCGCTCCGTCCGCGCCGGACAGGGCAAGGCCCGCGGCCGCAAGTACCGCCAGCCCAAGTCCGTCCTCGTCGTCACCAGCGAGGAGCCGTCCCGCGCCGCCCGCAACCTCGCGGGCGTCGACGTCGCGACCGCTCGCGAGGTCAACGCGGAGGACCTCGCGCCCGGCGCGCACCCGGGCCGACTCACGCTGTGGACCGAGAGCGCCGTCTCGGAGGTGGCCGACCGATGAACTCGATCATCGAGCATCCGATCGTCACCGAGCAGGCGATGAACGAGATGGACTTCAACAACAAGCTGCTGTTCCTCGTCGACGTGGACGCGACCAAACCGGAGATCGAGTCCGAGGTCGCCGAGCGCTACGACGTGGGCGTCGTCAACGTGAACACGCAGGTGACGCCGCAGGGCGAGAAGAAGGCGGTCGTCACCCTGTCCGCGGACGACGACGCGACCGAAATCGCCTCGCGTATCGGGGTGTTCTGAGATGGGACGACGAATCCAAGGACAACGGCGCGGACGCGGCGGCCCGACGTTCCGGGCCCCCTCCCACCGTTACAAGGCGGAACTGTCGCACAAGAAGCTCGAAGACGTGGACACGGTCACCGGCGAGATCGTCGGGATCGAACACGACCCGGCCCGCTCGGCCCCCCTCGCGGAGGTCGAGTTCGAGGACGACGACCGTCGGCTCGTGCTCGCGCCGGAAGGCGTACGCGTGGGCGAGACGATTCAGGTCGGCGTCTCGGCCGAGATCAAGCCGGGCAACACGCTCCCGCTGGCGGAGATCCCCGAGGGCGTCCCGGTGTGTAACGTCGAGAGCAACCGCGGGGACGGCGGGAAGTTCGCGCGCGCCTCTGGCGTGTCGGCGACACTCCTCACCCACGACCGCGACGTCGCGGTCGTCCAGCTCCCCAGCGGCGAAGTGAAGCGACTCGACCCGCAGTGCCGCGCCACGATCGGCGTGGTCGCGGGCGGCGGCCGGACGGAGAAACCCTTCGTCAAGGCCGGCAACAAACACCACAAGATGAAGGCGCGCGGCACGAAATACCCGCGCGTCCGCGGCGTCGCGATGAACGCCGTCGACCACCCCTTCGGTGGCGGTGGTCGCCAACACCCCGGCCAGCCGAAGTCCGTCTCGCGGGACGCCCCGCCGGGACGCAAGGTCGGTGACATCGCATCCAAGCGCACCGGACGAGGTGGCAACAAATGAGTTCAGACTACCGAACCGGCCGCGAGGGCGAGGAGTTCGCCTACCGCGGTCACTCGCTCGACGAGCTGCAGGAGATGGACGTAGACGAGGTCGCGGAACTGCTCCCCGCACGCCAGCGGCGAAGCATCGTTCGCGGACTCGGCACCGAACAGCAGAAGCTGCTGGAGACGGTCCGGAGCCGCGACAAGGAGACGACGGCGGACGACCCGATCCGGACGCACCTGCGCGACATGCCGATCCTGCCGGAGTTCGTCGGCGTCACCTTCGCCGTGTACAACGGCCACAGCTTCGAGCGCGTTCAGGTTGAGCCCGAGATGATCGGGCACTACCTCGGTGAGTTCCACCTCACGCGAAGCACCGTCGAACACGGTCAGGCCGGCATCGGCGCGACCCGGTCCTCGAAGTTCGTGCCCCTCAAGTAACCCATGGGAATCAACTACAGCGTCGAGGCCGACCCGGAGACCACCGCCAAGGGGATGCTCCGCGACCGGCCCATCAGCGTGAAGGACAGCAAGGAGATCTCCCGAGAGATCAAAGGCGAGACGGTCGCCGACGCGGAGGAGTTCCTCCAGGAGGTCATCGACGAGGAGACGTCGGTGCCGATGCGCCAGCACAACGCCGGCGCGGGCCACCGCTCCGACATCGACGGCTGGGACGCGGGACGGTACCCCGAGAAGGCCGCCAAGGACTTCCTCAAGCTCTTGGAGAACGTCAAGAACAACGCCGACGAGCAGGGGTTCGACGGCGAGGCGATGGTCATCAAACACGTCGCCCCTCACAAGGTCGGCGAGCGACCCGGTCGGAACCCCCGCGCCGCGGGCGCGACCGAGTGGAACACCACGCTCGCGGACGTCGAACTGATCATCGAGGAGCTGGAGGCTGACAACTAATGGCTGACGAACACCAATTCATCGAGGACGGCCTGCGCCGTTCCCAGATCAACGAGTTCTTCGCGGACGAGCTCGGCCGCGCCGGCTACGGCGGGATGGACGTCGCCCAGACGCCGATGGGCACGCAGATCGTCCTGAAGGCCGAAAAGCCCGGGATGGTGATCGGGAAGGGCGGGAAGAACATCCGCAAGATCACCACCGAGCTCGAGGACCGCTTCGACATGGACGACCCGCAGATCGACGTTCAGGAGGTCGACGAGCCCGACCTGAACGCACAGATCGTCGCGGACCGTCTGGCGAACGCCCTCGAACGCGGCTGGTACTTCCGGAAGGCCGGTCACACGACGATCGACCGCATCATGGACGCGGGCGCGCTGGGCGCCGAGATCGTCCTGTCCGGCAAGGTCACCGGCGCGCGCTCGCGCGTCGAGAAGTTCAACCGCGGCTACATCAAGCACAACGGCGAACCCGCCGAGGAGGTCGTCGACCACGGCCAGGGCGTCGCCGTCATGAAGCTCGGGACGATCGGCGTCAACGTGAAGATCATTCCGCCGGGGGCGACGCTCCCGGACGACTTCCAGATCCGCGAGGACGCCGAGGTCCCCGAGGTCGAGCAGGCGGCCGCCGGCGCCGGCGACGACGAGGGCGTCGAGGCGCTGCTCGAAGAGGATCCGGAGGAGGTTCCCGACGTGGGCGCCGACGAGGATGTCGATGTCCCCGACGAGGACCCCGCGGATGTCATCGACGAGGAGGTCGTCGAGGAGGTCGTCGAGGAGACGCAGGACACGGCCACCGAGGCGACCGACGTCGCCGCGGAGGAGCCGGTCGGCGACGCGGACGCCGACGAGCTCGACGAACTGGACGAAGAGATCGAGTCCGAGGCGGCCGACCTCGTCGCGGAGATGGAGGCGGCCGACGAGGAGGAGGAGGACGAATAATGGCGATCCTCTACACCGACGAGATCCGCGACATGACCGCGGCGGAGCGCCAGGTCGAACTCGAGGAGCTCGAGACCGAGCTGCTCAACTCGAAGGCGCAGCGGGCGGCCGGCGGCATGCCGGAGAGCCCGGGCCGCGTCAACGAGCTCAAGAAGACGATCGCCCGGATCAAGACGATCCAGGCGGAAGAAGGCGACTTCGACGAGGACGAAGCGTAAGATGATCTCCCCCGACACACTCGTCCGGCACGAGCTCGTCGGCCTCCCGGTTCGGGTGGCCGACGCCGACAGCGACGCCCACGTGGGTATCGCCGGTCGCGTGCTCGACGAGACGTTCGGTACCCTCGTGGTCCGAACGGCGTCGGGGGACAAACGCGTGCCCAAGTCGGGCGCGACGTTCGAGTTCGGCGTCGCCGAGACGCCGACCGCTCGCACAGATGAAGCCGCCGGCGACGGACAGTCGCCGGGGTCCGCGTCCCAACTCGGGTCGGATACTACGGGGGTCCGCCCCCGTCAGTCTGGCCCGTCCGGATCCGCAAGCGTCGTCGACGGTGACGGCGCGGGTCCGGCGAGCCGCCGAGGCGAGTGCAAAGACGCGGTCTACGCGACGGTGGATGGCGATCGGTTGCGATATCGGCCCGCCGAACGCACCGAACGAGGTGCCACACAATGGCGATAGGAATCGACGTACCCACGCCTCCGGAGCCAGACAACCCGGAGGATTACGACTACGAGAAATGCCCGTTCTACGGGCAGCTCTCCGTCCGCGGCCAGACCCGCGAGGGGACGGTCGTGTCGACGGATATGGAAAAGACCGTCATCGTCGAGCGAGAGTACGACGTGTTCGTACCGAAATACGATCGGTACATGAAGCGTCGCTCGCGCATCCCGGCCCACGTGCCGGGCGTGCTCGACTCGCTCGAAGTCGGTGACGAAGTGACGATCGCGGAGACGCGACCGCTCTCGAAGACGAAGTCCCACGTCGTCGTCGAGATCCGCTCGGGTGATCAGTGATGGAGGCGCTCAAGGCCGACGTCACGCAGGGGCTCTCGAAGGGCTCGCTGATCACGTGCGCCGACAACACCGGCGCCCGTGAGCTGAAGGTCATCTCCGTGTCGGGCTACTCCGGCACGAAGAACCGCCACCCGAAGGCGGGGATCGGCGACAAGGTGACCGTCTCGGTCACCAAAGGGACCCCGGAGATGCGGCGGCAGGTGCTGGAGGCGGTCGTCGTCCGCCAGCGCAAGCCGATCCGCCGTCCGGACGGCACGCGCGTGAAGTTCGAGGACAACGCGGCCGTCATCATCGACGACCTCGAGGAGCCGCGGGGCACGGAGATCAAAGGCCCCGTCGCCCGCGAGGTCGCCGAACGGTTCGGGAGCATCGCCTCGACCGCGACGATGATCGTCTAACTATGACGAAACAGCCACGCAAACAACGAAAACGGTCGGAGACCGCGCCGCTCCACGAGCGGCAGAATCAGGTCCGGGCCACCCTCACCGACGAGCTCCGCGAGGAGTACGGACAGCGCAACGTCCGCGTCAACGCCGGCGACACCGTCGAGGTGCTTCGCGGCGACGCGGCCGGCACGGAGGCGGAGGTCGTCTCCGTCGACCTGTCCGCCGAGCGGATCACGGTCGAGGACGTCACCGTCGAGAAGGCGGACGGGGAGGAGGTTCCCCGCCCGATTCCGGCGAGCAACGTCCGGGTGACCGAGCTGGACCTCGAGGACGAGCGCCGCGAGGCGCGGCTCCAGGAGGATAACGAATGACGCGACACCAGAAGCGACTGTCAGTACCGAACTCCTGGCCGGTCGAGCGCAAGACGAACACGTTCACCGTGAAGGCGGGCGCGGGCCCGCACGGCGAGGCGGGCGTTCCGCTCGTCGTCCTGCTGCGGGACGTGCTCGGCTACGTCGACTCGACGAAGGAGGCGCGCTACGCGCTGAACAACGACTCGATCCTCGTCAACGGGGACGCCGTCTCGGACGAACAGCGTCCGATCGGGATGTTCGACATCCTGGCGTTCCCCGAGCGCGGGGAGTACTTCCGCGTCTTCCCCGACGAGGGCGGTCGGCTCGCGCTGACTCCCGTCGACGAGGACGCCGCGGGCAGCCGGCTCGGGAAGATCACGAACAAGACCGTCGTCCCCGGCGGCGTCACGCAGCTGACGCTCCACGACGGGACGAACGTCCGCGTCGACGACGACGCGGACTACGAGACGAACGACTCGATCGTCGTCGACAACGAGACGAAGGAGATCGTCGCCCACTTCGAGTACGAGGAGGGCGCCTTGGTGACCGCCGTCGCCGGCCAGCACGCCGGCCAGATCGGCGAGATCGAGGACATCGACGTGACCCTCGGCTCCGGCGACAACACCGTGACCGTCGCCAGCGAGGACGGCGGCTACGAGACGGTCGAGGAGTACGTCGTCGTCATCGACGAGAACTTCACCGACGACGAGGGTGATGCGGATGAGTGAAGCCGAGAGCGCCGACCACGAGATGCGCGAGCCGTCCCTCGAGAAGGTCGTCGTCCACATGGGCGTCGGGCAGGGCGGTGAGCCGCTCGCGGACGCCGAGGAGATCATCGAGGAGATCACGGGCCAGCAGTCGGTCCGGACCACCTCGAAGCGCACCATCGCCGAGTTCGGGATCCGCAAGGGCGACCCGATCGGCGTCAAGGTGACGCTGCGGGGCGAGGACGCGCACGCGTTCCTCGAGACCGCGCTCGATCTCGTCGATGTCTCGCGGAGCCAGTTCGACGACACGGGTAACCTCAGCTTCGGGGTCGAGGACCACACCGACTTTCCGAGCCAGGAGTACGACCCCAACATCGGGATCTACGGCCTCGACGTGACGACGACGATCGTCCGTCCCGGCTACCGCGTCTCGAAACGCGACAAGGCGACGGGGACCATTCCCTCCCGCCACCGGATGACAGCCGAGGACGCGGCCGCGTTCCTCGAAACGAACTTCGACGTCGAGGTAACCGAATGAGCGAAGCGAACAACGACACGGGCGAGCACGCCGCGAAGCGCACCGACTCCCGGCACACGTGCCGGCGGTGCGACCGCGAGCAGGGACTCGTCGGCAAGTACGACATCAACCTCTGCCGGCAGTGCTTCCGCGAGGTCGCCCGAGACATGGGATTCGAGAAGTACAGCTGATCATGACGGGAAACGATCCATTCACCAACGCGCTCGCCGGCATGGACAACGCCGAGAGCGTTGGCCACCTGTCGTACACGGTAGAGCCCGCTTCGAACATCATCGGCTCCGTCCTCGAGGTCCTCTACGACCGCGGGTACGTCGACGGCTTCGAGTACGTCGACGACGGGAAAGCCGGGAAGTTCGAGGTCGAACTGAAAGGCGCGATCAACGAGTGTGGCGCCGTCAAGCCCCGCTACTCCGCGGGTGCGGACGAGTTCGAGAAGTGGGAGAAGCGGTACCTCCCCGCCCGTGACTACGGGACGCTCATCGTCACGACGAGCCACGGCGTCATGAGCCACTACGAGGCCCGCGAGGAGGGCATCGGCGGCCAAGTGATCGCATACGTCTACTAACAATGAACAGAGTCGAAATCGAGATTCCGGACGACGTCTCCGCCGAGACCGACCACCTCGAACTCACCGTCGAAGGACCCAACGGGAGCGTCACGCGACGCCTCTGGTACCCCGACGTCGACGTGACGATCGAGGACGGCGCGGTGGTCATCGCGACCGAGAACGAGGACGCGAAGACCAACGCCACCGTCGGCACCTTCGAGAGCCACGTCGCCAACATGATCCACGGCGTCACCGAGGGCTGGGAGTACGCCATGGAAGTGTACTACGCCCACTTCCCGATGCAGGTGAACGTGGAGGGCGACGAGGTCGTCATCGAGAACTTCCTCGGAGAGAGCGCCGCGCGGCGCACCCCCATCCGCGGAGACACGGACGTACAGATCGACGGCGAGACGGTCACGCTCTCGGGCTCCGACAAGGAGGCCGTCGGCCAGACCGCCGCCGACATCGAACAGCTGACGAAGGTGACCGACAAGGACACGCGCGTCTTCCAGGACGGCGTGTACATCGTCGAGAAACCCACCGGAGGTGCCTAACCGATGGCAGACGAACTGGAAGACATCAGCGGTGTCGGTCCCTCGAAGGCGGACGCGCTTCGCGAGGCCGGCTACGAGACGGTCGAGGACGTGAAGGCCGCCTCCCAGTCGGAGCTCTCCGAGGTCGACGGCGTCGGCAACGCGCTCGCAGCGCGTGTCAAGGCCGACGTCGGCGGGCTGGAGGTCGACGAGGAGGCGGACGCGGAGATTGAAGACGAGACCGACGAGGAGGAGCCGGTCGACGAGGCCGAGGAGTCCGAGACGGTCGAGACGGAGCTTCGGCCCCGCGGTCACGCCGACAAGACGCCGGAACTGGACGACGAGACCGCTCGCGCGCTCGCACAGAAGCACCGCGAGGGGAAACCGCAGTTCAACCGGCAGGACTACCACAAGAAAAAGCGGATCCCGACGTCGTGGCGCAAGCCGCGCGGCGGGCTCTCCAAGCAGCGCCGCCGCATGAAGTCGAAGGGGCCGGTCGTCGAGGCCGGCTTCCGTTCGCCGACGGCGTCGCGCGACCTCCACCCGAGCGGCTTCGAGGAGGTCCGCGTCCACAACACGGACGACCTCGAGGGCGTCGACGGCGACACGCAGGCGGTGCGGATCGCTTCGAAGGTCGGCGGTCGCAAGCGCGAACGGATCGAAGACGAGGCGGAGGAGCGCGAGATCCGCGTGCTGAACCCGACCTACGTCGAAGTGGAGGTGGACGATGAGTGATCTGAAGGCGCAGAAACGGCTCGCAGCGGACGAGCTCGACGTCGGCAAGGGCCGCGTCTGGCTCGACCCCGAGGCACAGGAAGAGATCGAGGACGCCATCACCCGCGAGGACGTCCGCGAGCTCATCGAACAGGGAACGATCCGCGCGAAGGACGCGAAGACGAACTCGCGCGGTCGCGCCCGCGAGCGCGCCGACAAGCGCTCGTACGGGCATCAGTCGGGCGCCGGCTCCCGCAAGGGTCGCTCCGGCGCGCGACAGGACACGAAAGACGACTGGAAGGCGCGCATCCGCGCACAGCGGGCCCGCCTGAAGGAGCTTCGCGACGACGAAGACGTGCTCGACGCCTCCGAGTACCGCACGCTGTACAACAAAGCGAGCGGGGGAGACTTCGAGGACGTCGCCCGTCTCGAGGCGTTCATCGAGACGCAGTACGGTTACGAGGTGACGGACTAATGGCGACAGGACCACGATACAAGGTGCCGATGCGGCGCCGCCGCGAGGTCCGGACGGATTACCATCAGAGGTTGCGCCTGCTGAAATCGGGCAAGCCTCGCCTGGTCGCTCGGGTGAGCAACGCTCACGTCAGGGCGCAGCTGGTGACCCCCGGATCCGACGGCGACGAGACCCACGCGGCCGCCTCCAGCGAGGAGCTCGGCGAGTACGGCTGGGACGCCCCCACGGGCAACCTCCCCAGCGCGTACCTCACCGGGTACCTCGCGGGCGCTCGCGCCGTCGACGCCGGCCTCGACGAGGCCGTCCTCGACATCGGGCTCAACACGGCGACGCCCGGCAACAAGACGTTCGCGGTACAGGAAGGAGCGATTGACGCGGGCCTCGAGATCCCGCACAACGACGACGTGCTGGCCGACTGGTCGCGCACGCGCGGCGAACACATCGCCGACTACGCCGAGCAGCTCGACGAGCCGCTGTACAGCGGCGCGTTCGACGCCAGCGAGCTACCCGAGCACTTCGACGACGTGCTCGCGACAATCCAGGAGGACCATGAGTAGACACAACGACGGCTGGGAACCGCGGACGCGACTCGGCCGCAAGGTACAGGACGGCGACATCACGTCGATGGAACAGGCGCTCCAGTCCGGGCTCCCGCTGAAGGAGGCCGAGATCGTCGACCAGCTCCTCCCGGGGCTCGAAGACGAGGTGCTGGACATCAACATGGTCCAGCGCATGACCGACTCCGGCCGCCGCGTGAAGTTCCGTTGCGTGGTCGCCGTGGGCAACCGCGACGGCTACCTCGGCTACGCGCAGGCCCGCGACGACCAGGTCGGCGGCGCGATCCAGAAGGCGATCGACGTCGCGAAGCTGAATATCATCTCGGTGGACCGCGGCTCCGGGTCCTGGGAGGACCAGCCCGGCGGCACCAACTCCTTGACCCGCACGGCGAAGGGGAAGGCCGGCTCCGTCACCGTCGAGATCAAGCCCGCCCCGCAGGGGCTGGGCCTCGCGGCCGCGGAGACGGTCCGCAACATCCTAGAGCTCGCCGGCGTCGAGGACGCCTGGACGAACTCCGACGGCAACACGCGCACGACGGTGAACCTCGCGAAGGCGACGTTCAACGCGCTGGAGAACGCGGCGCAGTCCCGTACGCCCCAGCACGCGCGCGAAGTCCACTACGACGAGGTGAGCGAGTGATGCAGGCGATCGTTCAGCTCCGCGGCGAGGTTAATCTCGGGTCCGGCGTCGAGGACACGCTCGACATGCTGAACGTCGGGCGCGTCAACCACGCGACGCTCGTCCCCGAGACGGACTCGTACAGCGGCATGATCGCGAAGGTCAACGATGTCGTCGCGTTCGGGGAACCGAGCGTCGAGGCCGTCGCGCGAACGATCGCGCGGCGCGGCGAGCCGCTCGAAGGCTCGGCCGACGTCGACGACGAGTGGATCGACGACAACACCGACTACGCCGACCTGGAGGCGCTGGCCGAGGCGCTCGTCGACGAGGAGACCACGCTGCGCGAGCAGGGTCTCTCGCCGACGCTGCGACTCCACGCCCCCCGCGGCGGTCACGAGGGCATCAAACACCCCGTGATCGAGGGCGGCGAACTCGGGAAACACACCACCGAGGAGATCGACAGTCTCCTGGAGGCGATGCGATGACGAGCAAGAAACGACGACAGCGCGGCTCTCGGACGCACGGCGGCGGCACGCACAAGAACCGGCGCGGCGCCGGGCATCGCGGCGGTCGCGGCGCGGCCGGTCGCGCGAAACACGAGTACCACAACTACGGTCCGCTCGGCAAGCACGGGTTCAAGCGCCCCGAGGACGCTCAGACGGAGGTCCTCGAAGTGAAGATCCAGAAGCTCGACGAGGACGCGGCGCTGTACGCCGCGGACGGTCTCGCCGAGGAGGACGGCGACGCGTACGTCTTCGACGCGCGCGACGTCGTTGAGGACGGCCACGAGGCTGACGTGGTGAAGGTGCTCGGCGGCGGGCAGGTCCGCCGCGAGCTCCGCGTCACGGCCGACGCGTTCACCGTCGGTGCGGTCGAGCTCATCGAGGAGGCGGGCGGCGAGGCGACGCTCTCCGAGCGCGCCGAAGAGCCCGCTGACGAACCGGAAAACACTTCCGACGACGAGAACGACGAGGCGTAACATGAGCTGGAAGGAGGCCGCCGAACCGGTGCTCTCGCGGATGCCCGTCGTGGAGCGGCCCGCGGGACACGTCCCGTTCAGACGGAAGCTTACGTGGACGGCCGGAATCCTGATCGTCTACTTCTTCTTGACCAACATCAACCCGTTCGGGTTGGCGGTCGGGCAGGGGTCGGACTTCTTCGGGCAGTTCCGGTCGGTGCTCGCCGGGTCGTCCGGGTCGCTGCTACAGGTCGGTATCGGACCGATCGTCACGGCGTCCATCGTCCTCCAGCTGTTGGGCGGTGCGAACCTCCTCGGGCTCGACACCGAGAACGACCCGCGCGACCAGGTCCTCTATCAGGGCCTCCAGAAGCTGCTGGTGATCATCGTCTCCGCCCTCACGGCGGCGCCGATGGTGTTCACCGGGGGGTTCCTCCCCGCGGACGACGCGGTCGCGAGCGCGCTCGGCATCGGGACGTTCGGCGTTCAGGTGCTGATCTTCGCGCAGATCTTCGTCGGCGGCATCCTCATCCTGTTCATGGACGAGATCGTGAGCAAGTGGGGCGTCGGCTCCGGCGTCGGGCTGTTCATCATCGCGTCGGTGAGCCAGCAGATCGTCGGCGGCTTCTTCAGCTTCTCCGCACTCGGCGCCTCCGGCTTCTTCGCGAGCTGGTACGGCGTCATCTTCGGCGACGTACCGGTGTCGATGTCGCCGTTCACGGCGGAGGGGCTCCAGAATCTCCTCTTCGATCCGGGGAACATTCTGGCGCTTTTCACCACGGTGTTCATCTTCGGGATCGTCGTGTACGCGGAGTCGGTCCGCGTCGAGATCCCGCTGTCGCACGCCCGCGTGAAGGGCGCCCGTGGACGCTTCCCGGTGAAGCTCATCTACGCGTCCGTCCTCCCGATGATCCTCGTTCGCGCGCTACAGGCGAACATCCAGTTCCTCGGCCAGATCCTCTCCTCGCAGTGGGCGGGGATGCCGGCGATACTCGGGACCTACAGCGAGCAGGGGCAGCCTATCGGCGGGCTGTTCTACTACCTGAACCCGATTCAGAGCCGGGGGCAGTGGATGTGGTTCCTCGGTGAGATACCGGCGTCCGTCGAGCCGTGGATGATCGCGATCCGGCTCGCGATCGACCTCGCGTTCATGATCGTCGGCGGCGCTATCTTCGCGATCTTCTGGGTCGAGACTACCGGCATGGGGCCGGAGGCGACCGCGAAACAGATCCAGAACTCCGGGATGCAGATCCCCGGGTTCCGCCGGAACCCGCAGGTCGTCGAGAAGGTCATGGAGCGGTACATCCCGCAGGTGACCGTCATCGGCGGCGCCCTCGTCGGGCTGCTCGCCGTGATGGCGAACCTGCTCGGCACCATCGGGCAGGTCTCCGGCACCGGGCTACTGCTTGCGGTCTCTATCACGTACAAGCTGTACGAGGAGATCGCCGAAGAGCAGCTCATGGAGATGCACCCGATGATGCGCCAGATGTTCGGCAACGAGTAGCGAACATCCACTCCTTTCCGTTCTTCTTCGTCCCTGAGCGACTGCGTCGTACTCAGCAGTCTCCTACCGGTGGGAGTCGAAGTGACCGACTCGGACGGCTTCTTCGAGCAACTCGACGAGACCGAGGCGATCGCCGACGATTAACCGGAATCTATCGAAACACCGGTCGAACAGACGGAAGCGGACGCCCCCCGCGCGGATGCGGATACAACGGCCGGCTCAACGTTCACCGAGCCACGACGACGTACTGGTACCTCCGGTACATCGCCAGCTGTCGATTCCGTCGGTGTAAATTCAAACGACACAGTATCGCGCCGAGTCGGTTCCTGACGCTTCGCGTCGACAACGGATCGAGAACTCGGCATTAGGGGAGCGACCGGTCGGGTTCGGCCGCTATCGCCCGCGACTTCCGAGGTGTGACCAGATCGGGTTGTTCCGGCTGGTCGCCTTTCGCTCGGAGACGCACCGCTCGGCTCGATACCACCGAGGCCGCCGACCGCGGTCGCCCCGGCTATACGGCGTCGGACCGATCGCTCGCAGCGGCTTCGTCCGCCGCGCCCTCTTCGTCGTCGCTCATCTCCTCGGCAGCTTCTTCGACCTTTTCTTCGACGGTTTTCTCCACCGTCTCTTCGACCTTCTCGCCGACGGTTTCTTCGACGGTTTTCTCCACCGTCTCTTCGACTTTCTCGCCGACGGTCTCCTCGACGGTCTTCTCTACCGTCTCTTCGACTTTCTCGCCGACGGTCTCCTCGACGGTCTTCTCTACCGTCTCGCCCACGGTCTCTTCGACCTTGCCCGAGACCTCCTCGCTGACCGTGTCGCTGACGTCGTCGGCGACCTCGCCGACCTCCTTGTTGACGGTCTCGCCGACGCTCTTCTCGACCTCCTTGCTCACGGTCTCCTCCACCTTCTCGCCGACCGTCTCCTCGACGGTCTTCTCGACCTCCTTGCTCACCGTTTCGCCGACGGTCTTCTCGACCTCCTTGTTGACCGTCTCACCGACGGTCTTCTCGACCTCCTTGTCGACGGTCTCGCCGACGCTCTCTTCGACCTGTCTCCCGACCTGGTCGGCGACCTCGCGCGTCATCCAGTCCGGATCGAAGCGGGCCATCTTCCACACGACGTGGATCACGTACGACGCGAACACCCCGATCCCGAACGCGATCGCGACGTTGTTCACCTGCGTCGTCGCGATCAACACGATCGACAGGACGATCAGCGCGCCGTACGCGATGTCGGTCGCCGCGTCTACCCGCGCCGGGCTTACCATTCCCGGCCCTCCGTCTCCTCGTCGACCGCGCTCGCCCGCCGCGTGGGATATCCGTTCATACGGCTACCTTGCGAGCCCGCGGCGTAAAAGCCTCCCTCGTTGGGCGTCCGCGCCCCGCGCCCGGAGATCCGGAGCGCACCCCCGGACCCGGAGCGCGACCCTTTTAGGCCGGATGGTCGAATCGAGCGTATGGACATCGAAGAGGGCGGACTCACCGTCTCCGTCCCGGAGGCTCGCGACGGCGCCAGCAAGGGCACCGGCGGCGGCGTCTTCTTCAACCCGACACAGGAGCTGAACCGCGACGTGACGGTCGCGACGCTGCGCGCCTACCGCGACCGCGAACCGCGCGTCGCCTCGTACCTCGACGCGATGGCCGCCTCCGGGGTCAGGGGGGTCCGCGCCGCCGCGGAGGGGTATCGGGTCACCTGCGCCGACGTCGACGCGGACGCGGTCGAGCTCGCCGCCACGAACCTCGACGCCAACGGCCTCGACGGCGAGGCGGTCCACCGCGACGTCAACGCCCTCCTGTACGACGAGGGGCCGTTCGACGTCGTCGATCTGGACCCGTACGGCACACCGATCCCCTTCGCGGACGCCGCGTTCGCGAACGGGCGCAACCTGGTCTGCGTCACCGCCACCGACACCGCGCCGCTGTGCGGCGCCCACCTCAACAGCGGGATCCGGAAGTACGGCGCGGTCCCGCGCAACACCGACTATCACCCCGAGATGGGGCTCCGAACGCTGATATCCGCCTTGGTGCGGACTGCCGCGCGCTACGACAAGGCGGCGACGCCGATCCTCTCGCACGTCTCCCGTCACTACGCGCGGACCTACCTCGAACTGGAGTCGGGCGCCCGCGCGGCCGACGACTGCCTCGACGGCGTGGGGTACGTCGACCACTGCGAGGACTGCCTCTGGCGCTCGGCGACGCCGGGGCACGTCGCCGACCCGGTCGACGCCTGCCCGGAGTGCGGGAGCGACCGCGTCCTCACGGCCGGTCCGATCTGGCTCGGCCCGGTCGCGGACGCCGACTTCGCGCGCGCTGTCCGCCGCGAGGTGACGGACGACATGGGCGAGGCGAAGCGTGCGCGCAAGCTGCTCGGGACGGTCGCTCGCGAACTCGACACCCCCACGCACTACGACCAGCACCGGCTGTACAAGGAGTGGGGTGAGCCCGCGATCGGGATGGACGAGTTCGTCGAGCGCGTCCGCGGGGCCGGCCACGAGGCGAGCCGCGCGCACTACCGTGGCACGGCGGTGAAGAGCACGGCGTCGATCCCCGAGATGCGCGAGGCGGTCCTCGGCGACAACGCGGACTGACGGGGCCGCGGCCGCGTTCGCTCCCGCCGCGAATTCCACCCCACGAGCGCCCGCCCGCGCCGCGCCCGGCACCCTCCCGCTTTTGTCGCGGTCGGTCGAAACGCGTGACGTGTCTCGACACTCGCGCACCGCGTTCGGGACGGTTCGACGCGTCGCCGACCTCGCGGTCGACAGGCAGGTGACGTTCCTCGCGGCCGCCATCGCCTACTACGCGTTCGTCTCGCTCGTCCCCGCGCTCCTGCTGCTGGTCGTCGTCGCCACCGCCGTCTTCGGCGAGACCATCGCCGCCGAGCTGGTGGCGTCCACGGGCGAGTTCCTCACGCCGGCCGGCGAGGAGGCGGTCGTCGGGGCCGTCTCCTCGGCCGGCGGGCGGACCGGCGCGAGCCTGCTCGGGGTCGGGCTGCTGATCTGGTCGACGCTGAAGGTGTTCCGCGGGCTCGACACGGCGTTCGTCTCGCTGTACGGCGGCGAGGAGGCGCCCGGCCTCCTCAAGCAGGTCGCCGACGCCGCCTCGGTCGTCGTCGGCGTCGGCGTCGGCCTCGGCGTGATGGTCGCCGTGGGCGCGTTCGTCGCGGCCGCGGACGCGCTTCCCCTGATCGAGGCGGCGAGCGTCCTCGCCCTGCCCGCTCTCCTCGCGGTCGTGTTCCTCCCGATGTACTACCTCCTGCCGCAGCCGGCGATCGCCGTCCGCGAGGCGCTGCCGGGCGCGGCGTTCGCGGCGGTCTGCTGGACGCTGCTTCAGGCCGGGTTTCAGGTGTACGCCGCGGGCGCTGCGCAGTACGAGGTGTACGGCGTCATCGGCGGCATCCTCCTGCTGGTCACGTGGCTGTACCTCGCCGCCGTCGTCGTCGTCCTCGGTGGCGTGGTCAACGTGGTGCTCGCCGGGCGGGGGACTGGCGGCGACGACTTCGGGGAGGCCGGGGCCGGCGGTCCCGCCGCCGCGTTCGACGGCACCGACGACGCCGCGGACCGGCAGTTACAACAGGACCGCGACCGACCCACGGGTATGAACGGCGAGTCGGATCCCGAGGGGGACGACGGCGAACGGCCGCGCGGCGCGCCGGACGTCGCCGCCCTCGAAGCGGAGGTCCGGGAGCTGCGGTCGCAGCTCGACGAGTTCGAGGACGACGTGGAACGCCGGACGGTCGACAAACCGGAGGTCGAGTCGGAGCTGAAGCGGTACGTCCGCTCGCGGATGCGCCGCGGCCACGCCCGCGGCTGGGGCCCGTACCTCGTGCTGCTGTACGGGACCGTGCTGACGCTCGCCGCGTTGACCTCCCTCGACGGGATCTACGCGGTCGGCGCCATCGTCGTCCTCGGACTCTCGACGCTCGGCCTGTACACGATCTTCGTCGTCGTCGGTATCGGCCTCAACCTGATCGAAACGCCGGGGAAGGCGCTCGACTACGCCCGCCGCCGCGGCGATGACTGACCGGACGACGGACGCGTGACGGGACTCGTCGCCGCCGAGCGTGGGATCGGCGAGTTCGCCGTCGTCGACGCCCTCCCGGAGGCCGTTGTCGTGGTCTTCGCGGCAGTCACCCACCTCGCGGACCCGTGGCTGCTCTTCGCCATGCTCGCCGTCGGCTACTGGTTCGCGAGCGAGGGGGTCGCGGGCTCGCCGCGCCGCGCCGGCGCCACGGCCATCGCGGCCGTCACCTGCGCGTACGCCGCGACGGCGCTCGGCAAGGCGTGGTTCGCGGCTCCCCGCCCGCCCGGCGCGATGCCCCCGGCGGACGTGCCGACGTGGCTCCCCGCGCTCCTGTCGGGCTGGTACGAGGCGCAGGTACTCTCGGACGGGTTCGGCTTCCCGAGCGGGCACGCCACCGGCGGCGCGGCGGCGTACCTCGCGCTCGCGCTGCTGTACGACCGGCTCTGGACCGACCGCGCCCGCTACCTCGCGGCCGGGGCGGTCGCCGTCGCCGTCGCGGCCTCGCGGGTCGTCATCGAAGTCCACTACCTCGTCGACGTGCTCGCCGGCCTGCTCGTCGGCGCGGGGACCGTCGCCGTTGCCCTGCGGCTCGCCGGCGACCCGCGGGTCCGCGGCTCGCCCGGCACGGACGCGGCGGCCGGACCGACCGCCGATCTGAACCCCGCACCGGCGTTCGCCCTCGCGGCGGTCGTCTCCGCGGGCGCGCTGGCCGTCGCCGTCGCCGGCGGGCACACGGGGGAAGTCGTCGAGGCGGGGATCGGGATCGCCACCGGTGCCGGGGGCGCGATCGGCTGGCGGTTCGTCGACGGCGAGGAGCCGTCGGTCCCGCCCCGCGTCGCCGTCCCCGCGCTCGCGGTCACCGGCGGCCTCTGGGTCGGCGCGTACGCCCTCGCGGGGACGCTGCCGGTGACGCTGGTCGCGACGACCGCCGCCGTGGTCGCCGTCGTCGCGCTCCCGGCGCTGTCCGGGCGGATCGAGCGGTCGCTCGCCGAGTGACGCGGCGTCGGAAAAAGTCCCGTCGCGGACCGCGGTCAGGGGCTACTCGACTCGGACCGGGCTCAGAACGTCTCCAGGTAGCGGTCCTCCTCCCACTGCGACACCTGGGTGAGGTACTCGCTGAACTCCTGAGACTTCGCCTCGGCGAACTTCTCGGAGGTGTGCGGGCCGAGCGCCTCCTGGAGCACCTCGTCGGTCTCCAGCTCCTCGACCGCGGCGCCGAGGTTCGGGGGCAGCGTCTCGATGCCGTACTCCTCGCGCTTCGCGTCGTCGAACTCGTAGATGTCCTCGCGGACCGGGTCGCCCGGGTCGGCGCCGGTCTTGATCCCGTCGAGGCCGGCGGCGATGAGCGACGCCATGCCGAGGTAGGGGTTACAGGACGGGTCGGGGCTGCGGACCTCGAAGCGCGCGGAGACGCCCGCGGCGTCCGGGACGCGGACGAGCGCCGAGCGGTTCGTGTCGGACCACGCGACGTAGATCGGGGCCTCGTAGCCGGGCACCAGCCGCTTGTAGGAGTTCACGGTCGGGTTCGTGACCGCCGTGAACCCGGGGGCGTGGTTCAGGATGCCGCCCATGAACTGGTAGGCCGTCTCGCTCAGGTTGAACTCGTCGGAGTCGTCGGCGAAGGCGTTGCCGTCCTCGTCGAACAGCGAGATGTGGCTGTGCATGCCCGAGCCGTTGATGTCGGCGATGGGCTTGGGCATGAACGTCGCGTGGAGGTCGTGCTGCTCGGCGACCGCGCGAACGACGGCGCGGAACGTCGCGATGTTGTCCGCGGTCGTGAGCGCGTCGGCGTACTTGAAGTTGATCTCGTGTTGGCCCTCCGCGACCTCGTGGTGGGAGGCCTCGATCTCGAAGCCCATCTCCTCTAAGGTGAAGATGATCTCCTTGCGCACGTCGGACGCGAGGTCCTTCGGGGCGAGATCGAAGTAGCCGCCGTTGTCGTGCGGGATGGTCGTCGCGTTGCCGTCGTCGTCCTTCTCGAACAGGAAGAACTCCGGCTCCGGCCCGATCGAGACGGAGTAGCCCATCTCCTCGGCCTCGGCGAGGACCGACTTCAGGACCTGCCGCGGCCCGCCGACGAACGGCTCGCCGTCGGTGTCGACGATGTCACAGATGAGCCGCGCCGCGCCCGAGTCGCCGTCGTTGCGCCACGGGAGCACCGCGAACGTGTCGGGGTCGGGGACGAGCCGCATGTCCGACTCCTGGATGCGCACGAACCCCTCGATTGAGGAGCCGTCGAAGTAGATGCCTTCGGTGAACGCCTTCTCCGCCTGGTGGGCGGGGACGGAGACGTTCTTCACGACGCCGAGGATGTCAGTGAACTGAAGCCGCAGGAAATCGACGTTCTGCTCCTCGATCTCGTCGAGTACCGCCTGTTCCTCGGCCGTGAGGCCGCCGTCCGGTTTCGCGTGTTCGTCCGTCATGTTCTGGACGTTTGATTCGTTATCTGCCAGTATAAAGGCCTTATCGCTTGGCGCATGAACCGCCGGACAGGCAAAACTGCTGGACGTTCGTAAAATTCTAAACCCCCGAAAGCGTGGTTAGGTGTGATGACGTACGAAAACCTCGACGCGAAGCTCATCAACTCGCTGCTCAGCAACGGCCGCGCGAGTCTCCGGAGCTTGGGCGACGAACTCGACGTATCGGTGACGACCGTTTCGAACCACCTGCGCGACCTCGAAGAGGAAGGCGTCATTCGGGGGTACACGCCCGTCGTCGACTACGACAAGCTCGGCTACGACGTGACCGCCGTGCTCCAGCTCAAGGTCGAAGGGAGCGCGCTGCCGGACGTGACCGAGAAGCTGCGGCAGGAGAAACAGATGGTGAGCGTCTACGAGGTCACCGGGGATTACGACGTGATCGCCATCGGGAAGTTTACCGACACGGACGGGATGAACGACCAGATCAAGTCGATCCTCACGGACGCGGACATCAGGGAGTCGAACACGAGCGTCGTCCTCAACGCGGTCACGGAGAACGAGCAGTTCGACCTCGACGTCAAGGAGTAGTTCGGCCGCCGCCGGGGCCCTCTCCGCGCCGCCGACACCTCTCTTCGTACCGGCGCGAGCCGTCCCCGCGCTGCCCGCTGCCGGCTCAGTCTCTCCGCCGCTCCGCCGCCGCCTCCAGCGTCTCCACCGCCGGGAGCGGCTCGCCCGTCAGCGCGCGGATGTACGCGCCGCCCGCGATGGAGACGTGCGAGAAGTCCGCCTCGCTCAGCCCGTACATCTCGATGGCCCGCGAGGTGTCGCCCCCGCCGACGACCGAGAAGCAGTCCGTCTCCGCGATGGCGTCGAGGACGCCCACGGTGCCGTCGGCGAACCGCTCGTCCTCGAAGACGCCGAGCGCGCCCTTCACGAAGACCGCGTCGGACTCGCGGATCGCCGGCTCGTAGTCGGCGACCGTCGTCGCCCCCACGTCGAGGTACCCCGTCTCCTTCTCGCCGATGTCGTCGACGGGGACCTCAGCGCGCTCGCCGTCGGGACCCTCGTACGCAAGGTCGCTCGCGAGGCGGATCGCGTCGCCGCGCTCGTCGAGGACCGACTCGATCAGCTCGCGGTTCCGCTCCCACTGCTCGTCGAAGAGGTCCATCTCGCCCACGTCGCGGCCGACGGGGTGACCCGCGGCGCGGAGGAATAGCTCGCCGGCGACGCCGCCGAGGAGGAAGCGGTCGACGCGGTCGTCGAGGGCGTCCATTACGCCGATCACGTCGGTCGCCTTCGTCCCCCCGACGACCATCGTGACCGGGCCGTCGAACTCGCGGGTCGCGATCGCGGTGTTCGCCTCGTACTCCGTCTCCATCACGCGGCCCGCGTACGCGGGGAGGACGAGCGGGAAGCCGACGAGCGAGGCGTGCTTCCGGTGGGCCGCCGAGTAGGCGTCGTTGACGTACGCGTCGAACAGCGGCGCGAGCGTCCGGACGAACTCCGTCTCGGCCTTCTCTTCGGGCGACGCCTCCGGAAGCTCGTCGTCGCACATCCGCGTGTTCTCCAGCAGGAGGATCTCTCCCGCGTCGAGCGCGTCGATCGCCTCCAGCGCCTCGTCGCCGTACGTGTCGGCCACGAACCCAACGTCGCGGCCGACGCGGTCGGCGAGGATCTCGGCGTGGCCGCCGAGGGACGTGAAGTCGTCGCGACCGGGTCGGCCCTGATGGGCCAGCAGGACGACGCGGTGTCCCGCCTCGGCCAGCTCGCGGACGGTCTCCGCGTGGCGCTCGAAGCGGCGGTTGTCCTGCGGTGTTCCGTCCTCGATGGGCGAGTTGAGGTCCAGTCGGACGAGGACGCGCGAGTCTGCCGAGAGGTCGTCGAGGGTGTTGAACGCGGGCATGGGTGAGGAGTCGTCGATGAGCTCGTTAAGCGGTTGCGCTCCGGGGGAACGTTGCCGTCCGAAGGTCCGTCCCGTCGAACGGGCGGTGCGTGTCGAGCGCGTCGGTCCCGACGCGCCAGACGAACCAGCCGTCTACGCCTCGTCGTGGACGTACGCGGCCATGTCGAGCAGCCGGTTCGAGAAGCCGTACTCGTTGTCGTACCAGGTGAGGATCTTCAGCAGCTTCCCGCCGGCGATGACGTTCGTCGACTGGAGGTCGACGTAGCTGGAGAACGGGAGGCCGACGATGTCGGAGGAGACGACCTCGTCGTCGGTGTAGCCGAGAACGCCCGCGAGCGGACCGGAGTCGGCGGCTTCGCGGAAGGCGGCGTTGACCTCCTCCTCGGTGACGGTCTCGTCGAGGCTGACGACGAACTCGGTGAGGGAGCCGGTCGGGACCGGGACGCGCATCGCCATGCCGTCGATCTTCCCCTCCAGCTGCGGGAGGACCTTCTGCGCCGCGCCCGCGGCGCCCGTCGAGGTGGGAACGATGTTCTCGGCAGCCGCGCGGCCGCGGCGACGCTTGCTCATCGGGCCGTCGATGAGGCTCTGCGAGCCCGTGTAGGCGTGGACGGTGGTGAGGGTACCGGCGTCGATGCCGAACTCCGCGTCGAGCACCTTCGCGACCGGCGTGATGGAGTTCGTCGTACAGGAGGCGTTTGAGATCACGTCGTCGCCCTCGTACTCGTCGTGGTTGACGCCGTAGACGAGCTGTTTGACCGGCTTGTCGCCCTTCGGGGGCGCCGAGATGATCACGGTGTCGGCGCCGCCGTCGAGGTGCGCGCTCGCGTCGTCGCGGGTGCGGAAGACGCCCGTACACTCTAGGGCGACGTCGACGTCGAGCTC
The DNA here is from genome assembly GCF_002727095.1 of Halorubrum sp. C191. Classification (NCBI taxonomy): domain Archaea; kingdom Methanobacteriati; phylum Methanobacteriota; class Halobacteria; order Halobacteriales; family Haloferacaceae; genus Halorubrum; species Halorubrum sp. C191. The sequence continues at coordinate 34,094 of NZ_NHNZ01000133.1, forward strand.
GTCCCACGGGAGGTCGGCGGGGTCCTGAACGTTGAACAGCGGGACGGCCGTGTCGCCGACCGTCAGCTCATCGCCGTCGCGCTCGACGCCGTCGAGACGACCCATGACGGTGTCGTACTTCGCGAGATACCCCATGTCGTCGAAGTCCATCACGTCGTTGATCCCGACGAGTTCGATCCGCGGGCTCTCTAACACCGCGCGGAACACGTTGCGCCCGATGCGACCGAAGCCGTTGAGCCCCACCCGCACGACCTCGTCGTCGCTCACGTCGTCACCGGCCGCCAGATTCGATTTACTCATATTCGAAAAAGCCGAGCCGCAACTACTTAAATCCGGCCCAGTCGCGGCGAGACCGTCATAATCGTTGGAATTTGTTACGGCCGGTGTCGCGTTTCGCGGCCGAGGGCCCGCGACGGCGGCCGCTCGTCGTCCGCCGGATCGCTGCTTTCCCGCGGCGGATAGCGGCCGATACGGCGACCGACAGAAGGCTTATCGGGGTCACCGACCTCACGGAAGGTATGGACAGAGACGACCGCGACGATCCGTTCGGAGACTTCTTCGAGGAGATCGAGCGGATGATGAACGAGATGGCCACCGGCGACGCTCCGTCGGCCGACGACGCCGGGTTCGGCTCCGACACCCACGTCGACGCGTACACCACCGAGGAGTCGGTGCGTCTCGTCGCCGACCTCCCCGCCGTCTCGAAGGAGGACCTCTCGCTCCGCTGTGACGGCGACGCGCTCACCATCTCCGCGGTCTCCGACCGGCGCGAGTACGACGAGACGGTCGACCTCCCCGCGCCCGTCGACGAGCACTCCGCCGACGCGACGTTCAACAACGGCGTCCTCGAGGTCTCGTTCGACCGCGACGAGGACAGCGCGTCGATCGACCTCGTCTGAGCCGGCCCGCCTCCCGGGGCTCGCTCGCTCTCCTCACTCCTCCTCGGCGGTCCGCCGGACGAGCGCCGCGAACCGGTCGTAGAAGCCGTCCTCGTACTTCGTCGCGGCGTCGACCGTCGGCCGCGCGTTCGTCTCGTTGACGACGAGCCGGTCGTCGGTCGCGAGCAGGTCGACGCCGAGGTAGTCGATCCCCAGCGCCGCGGCCGCGCGCTCCGCGAGGTCGCGCGCTCGCGGATCGAGGTCGACGCCGCGAGCGGTCGCACCGCGGTGGACGTTGTGTTTCCACCGGCCGGCCGCGAGCGCGTCGGCGTCGAGTTCGCGTTCCACCGCCCCGGCGTACGCGCCGTCGACGACCATCGCGCGGTAGTCGCGCGCGTCGGGAAGGTACTCCTGAAGCAGGAACGACTTGTCGCCGGTCGCGCGGTAGTCGTGGATCAGGTTCAGGTAGTCGACGACGCCCAGCAGCGAGTCGAGGTCGGTCGCGGTCGCGACGCCCACCCCGCGGGTCGCGGAGTTCGGCTTCACGACGACCGGGTAGGAGAACTCGCTCGCGGCGTCGACGACGACCGACTCGTCGACGGGGTTCGACACGAGCGTCGTCTTCGGCGTCGGGAGGCCGGCGGCGGAGAGCGTCGCCAGCACGCCAGCCTTGTTGCGCGAAGTCACGACCGCGTCGCGGCCGTTCACCCACGGCACGCCCAGCCGCTCGTCGACGACCGCGCCCTCCATGAGCCGGGTGGGGTAGACGAGGCCGACGTCGAAGTCGGCGAACTCGTCGGGGTCGCCCGCGCCGTCTCGCGCCGCCGCGTCGCCCGAGACGCGCAGCGCTCGCTCTTTCGCTCGGACGTGACCGACGTCGATGCCGCGGTCCGCGAGGGGCCCGCGCACGCGCTCGAACGTCTCCGCGTCGGTGGTCATCGCGAGCCGGAGCATAACCGTGTTGGGGGCCGTTCGGACTTAAAAACGGCGCGAGCGGAACGACGGCAGCGACGCGTTCCGACGGCCGGTAGCGCGTGCCTCGCGGCCGGGGACTCGGAGGCGTTCACCGTCGATTCGCAGTCTGATACGTACGAATAAGCGGTCGAGGTGTCGGCGAGGTCTCCCGTCGATACGCGCGAAGCGACCTATTGGAGGTGGCCTTCCTCGCGGAGCTGTTCGGCCTCGCTCTTCTCGTAGCGCCACGAGATGTCGGCCTTCTCGTCCTGCCAGTCCCACGGCTCGACGAGGACGATGTCGTCTTCGCGGATCCACACGCGCTTTTGCATCCGGCCGGGGATGCGCGCGGTCCGCTGTTTCCCGTCCGCGCAGCGCACCTTGACGCGGTTCGCGCCGAGCATCTCGACGACCTCCGCGAACACCTCGTCGTCGTCGGGCATCCGGAGGTCGTTCCGACCGCCGCCGTCTCCGTTGCTCATGCGTACGCGGTGATACGCGCTCGCGGAAATAAAAGGGCCGCTCTCCGCCGGGACCGAAACGGCCCTTTTACCTCCGGGGACCGCCGAGGCGACGACATGCGTGACACGCTCGGACTCGAAGGCATCGCCGGCGTCCTCGTCGTCCTCGTCGGTATCGGTATCCTGACCCTCCGCGATCCGGTCGTCGCCGGCGCCCTGATGGTCGTGCTCGCCGGTCTCGCGCTGATCGCGAAGGGGCTCGTCGACACCGCCATGCGATCGTTCGGGCTGAAGTGAACCCTCGGCGGCGGTCCGACCGACTCCGGACGAGCGGCCGTCCGCTCGACGCGGCGTTCACCGTGGTCCCGAAAGAGTCATAATCGCCGACCGTCCCTCACCGGGTATGGTCGAAGTACCTGCCGTCGCGGTCGAACTCGTCGAACTCCTCGCCGCTGCCGTCGGCGCCGGCGCGGCCGCCGCGGTCGGCGTCGTGCTCGAACAGTTCGGGCTCTCCGCCGTCTCCGGCGGCGATCTCGTCCTCGGCGCGTGGGCCGTCGGCATGGGACTGATCGCGCTGTACGTCGGCCTCGTCGGTCTCGGCTACGAGCAGGCGCTCCCGCGGCTGCGCCGCCTCGCGAGCGGCGAGTAACTCACAGGTCCCCATCCGCGGCGAGTTCGCGCACTCGGTCGGCGCGCTCGCGGATCGCCGCCCACTCCTCGTCGTCCTTCTTGTCGACGTGCGAGTACATCAGCCCCATTCGCCCGGTGCCGCGGAGCGTCTCCTCGTTCTCCTTCAGGAAGTCCCAGTAGAGCGCGTTGAACGGGCAGGCCCCGTCGCCCGTGGTCCGCGAGACGGCGTACGGGCAGTCGGCGCAGTGGTCGCTCATCCGGTTGACGTAGCTCCCCGAGGAGGCGTACGGCTTCGAGGAGAGCACGTCCGTGCCGAACGACCCCATCGCGACGACGTTCGGCGTCGTCACCCAGTGGTAGGCGTCGACGAAGCCGAGGTGGAACCACTCGTTCACGTCGGCGGGGTCGGCGCCGTACACGAGCGCGAAGTTCGACAGCACCATCAGCCGCTCGATGTGGTGGGCGTAGCCGAACTCGCGGACGTGCCCGACCGCCTCCGAGAGACACCGCATGTCCGTCTCGCCGTCCCAGTAGGCGGGGGGAAGCTCCCGGTCCTGTTCCAACTGATTCGCCTCCGCGAGCTCCGGCATCGCCTCGCGGTAGACGTGGCGCATGAACTCCCGCCAGCCGATCACCTGCCTCACGAACCCTTCTACGGCGTTGAGCGGGACGGGGGCGGGCTCGTTGCCCCCGGCCGCTCTGCCCCCGGTCGCTCCGTCCTCGCCGTCCGCCGCGTCCCCACCGAACTCGCTGAGCGAGGTCGCCGTCCCGCCCGCGTCGCCGTGGTCGTCTGGGTCGTACGCGCCGGGCTCGACCCCCCGCTCCTCGTAGGCGCGCTCGACCGCCCGCACCGGCTCGCGCGGGTCGAGCAGCCCGAGGTTGATCGCCGGCGACAGCAGCGAGTGCGAGAGGAACGGCTCGCCGCCGACCATCGCGTCCTCGTACCGTCCGAACGCGGGCAGCCCGTCGCGGACGAACCGGTCGAGCGCCTCGCGGGCCTCTGCCCGCGTGACCGGCCACGCGAACCCGTCGAGCGCGTCGTTCCCCCACGTGTCGAACCGGTCGCACACCCACGCGTGGGTCTCGCGGGTCAGCTCGTCCGGCTCGAACGTCGGCCGCCCCGGCGGTTCCCAGTCCTCCGGCGGCGTCTCCTGATTCAGGTCGTCGTAGTTCCACTCCCCGCCGACCGGCTCGCCGTCGTCCATCAGCACGCCCGTCTCGCGACGGACGTGCCGGTACCAGTGCTCCTGCCGGTAGGTGCGCTCCGCGGCCCCGTCGGCGCCGATCTCGGTCCCCTCGTCGCCGGCCCACTCGCGCCAGTCCGCCGGTGTCGTCCAGAACAGCTCGTTGTCGACGAGTTCGAGGGTGCCGCCGCGCTCGGCGACCAGCCCGCGGAGCCGCTCGCCGGCGCCGTGGCTCGCGGGGCGCATGAGCCGCAGGCGCGGCCCGTCGTCGTCCTCGCCGTCGTTCGCCTCGGCCGCCCGACCAGCGAAGAACTCGTCGAGCCCCTCGCCGAACGACTCCGCCTGAACGTACGTCACGTCGTGGCCGCGATCGCGGAGGTCGTCGCGGAAGTGCCGCATCGCCGAGAACACGAGCGTCAGCTTGTGGGCGTGGTACGGCTTCCGGTCGGCGAACCCGTGCGCTTCGATCAGGAGGACCTCGTCGGCCGCGTCGAGGGCGTCGAGGTCGGGGTTGAGCTGGTCACCGAGCAGCCAGCAGGTCGTCCGGTCGCTCACGGGACGAATAACGCTCCCGAGTCTCATAGCTCCGGCGGCGTCGCTCGACCGCGACCTCCCGGAACGACGCGTCACCCGCGGACTTTTGTCGGCCCCCCGTGTCGGGCGAGCCATGGACGAGATCCTCACGAACTGGCTGCTCGGCCTCATCGCCGCCCTCCTCGCCGTGCTGGTGCTCGACTCGACCGGACAGTCCTTCCTCGCGCCGCTCTCGCCGGTCGCGAACGTGCTCGCGCTCGTGACGTTCCTCGCGTTCGTCATCCTCACCGGGGCGTTCCTCGTGTACACGGCGTCGTTCCGGGACCTCTGATCCCCGCCTCGGGCCGAGCCCGTCGCTGCCGCCGCGCGTAGCTTTTTGTTCCGCCTCGAACTGGTGCGCGTATGGAGTACACCACGCTCGGCTCCACCGGCACCACCGTCTCGAAGATCTGTCTCGGCTGTATGAGCTTCGGCGACCCGGACTGGCGCGAGTGGGTGCTCGACGAGGAGGCGGGCCGCGAGCTCGTCGACCGCGCCGTCGAACTCGGCGTGAACTTCTTCGACACCGCCAACATGTACTCGAACGGCGCGAGCGAGCGCGTCCTCGGTGACGCCCTCGGCGAATACGACCGCGAGGAGTTCGTCGTGGCCACGAAGGGGTACTTCCAGATGGACGAGTCGAACCCGAACTCGGGCGGCCTCTCCCGGAAGGCCATCGAGCAGGAGCTGTCGAACTCCCTCGACCGGCTCGGCATGGAGACGGTCGACCTCTATCAGATCCACCGCTGGGACGACGACACGCCGATCGAGGAGACGCTCGCCGCGCTCGACGACGCGGTGCGACGGGGCGACGTGCGACACGTCGGCGCCTCCTCGATGTGGGCCCACCAGTTCGCCGAGGCGCTCCACGCGAGCGACCGCGAGGGGTACGAGCGGTTCGCCACGATGCAGAACCACTACAACCTCGCCTACCGCGAGGAGGAGCGCGAGATGCTCCCGCTGTGCGAGAAGGAGGGAATCGGCGTGATGCCGTGGAGCCCCCTCGCGCGCGGCTACCTGACGCGCCCGCACGAGGAGGTCGACGCCACCCGCCGCGGCGAGACCGAGGAGCACCTCTACGCGCACCCCTACCGCGAGGGCGGCGGGCGGGCGGTCAACGAGCGAGTCGAGGAACTCGCCGCGGAGGAGGGCGTGAAGATGGCGCAGATCGCGCTCGCGTGGCTGTTCCACAAGGAGTGGGTCGACACGCCCATCGTCGGCACGACGAGCGTCGAACACCTCGAAGACGCGGTCGAGGCGCTCGACGTCAACCTCTCCGATTCCGACGTGGAGTGGCTCGAAGAGCCGTACGAGCCGGTCCGCGTCTCCGGTCACGAGTGACGGCGGAGCGCGACTCCGGCTGCGCGCTCGGCGACCTAAATCGTGTTTTAGGAATATGTCGATAAGCCATTTGTATGCTAGTGAATGTCTCACTCATATGGCCGACGACACCGACCGAACCCCGACCCGGTCGAGGACGGAGTACGCTCGCACCCGGATCCGGTGTCCGAACTGCGGCGACCGCGTGCCTGCGGCCGGCCGGGACACGGACTCGGCGGAGTGCCCGAACTGCCACCGGCTGATTCGGACCTGACGCCGGCTCGGGGCCGCCGGCGGAGCGCCGGTCCGACACCGCCGCCCGCCGGCTATTTATAAACACACCGTCGCGGGCGCCACGACAACCCTTTTCGGCGGCGCCGCCGAACCGTGGCGCATGGCAGACGACGACGCCACCGACCCCGAGAACGGCGAGGGCGGCGAACAGAGCGACGGCGACGACGGCGAGGAGAAGTCGTTCCGCGAGCGCGTCGAGGAGATCCGGGAGCGACGCGAGCAGGAGCGCGAGGAGGGCGACCGGCCCGACCCGGAGGAGATGATGGGCGGCGGCGGCCCGCCGGGGATGGGCGGTGGCGGCGGCGGCAACCCCTTCGCGCAGATGATGTCCGGCATGATGGGCGGCGGCGGCCCCGGCGGCGCGGGCGGCCCGCCCGGCATGGGCGGCGGTCCAGGCGCGGGCGCAGAACAGGGCGCCCGCGGCGACGACGGCGGCAACGAGGAGCTCGTCCGCGAGGTGCGCCAGCTCCGCGACGAGGTCCGCGACGCCACCCGCCAGCTCCAGCGCATCGCGCAGGCGCTCGAAGACGACTGAGCCGACGGTAATCTCTTTTCGGTCCCGACCGCTTCACCTGACCCGAACAGCGTCACGCTCGTCTATCGACCGGTAGTGAACGCGCGCGGGAGCGTCAACGACCCGCAGAAAACCGCGCCGTCGACCGCCCGCTACCGACGTTCGCGCCGCCCGGCTAACACTCCGACCAGCCGCACGACTCGCACGTCTTACAGCCCTCGGAGTAGTAGAGGTTCATCCCGCCGCACTCGGGACACTCGGGCGACTCGCCCGCCGCGATGAGCTGCTGGGTCGAGTCGTCGGCGCCGGCCGCGTCGTCCTCGCCCGTCGGAGCGGTCCCGCTCGGGGCGCCGGTCGCCGCGCCGGCGTCGACCGCGCCGCCGTCGGTCTGGCTCGGCGGGCTCGCGCTCGACGCGGCCTCCTCGACGTCGTCGAGGCTCTGCTGTTGAGGGATCCCCTTGTCGACGTCGTCGTCGAGGTAGCGCCGCAGCGCGGTGCCGATGGCGTCCGGGATCGACTGGATCTGCTCGCCCTTGTCCCAGGCGACCTTCGGGCTCCGAGTGCCCTGGAGCTCGTCGACGATCTCCTCGGGGTCGACGCCGGAGCGCAGCGCCGTCGAGATGACCTTCGCGAGCGCCTCGGTGAAGGAGTTGGTGTAGCCGCCGGAGTGGCCGATGTTCGCGAACAGCTCGAACGGTCGACCGTTCTCGTCCTCGTTGATGGTGACGTACAGCTTGCCGTAGCCCGTCTCGACCCGCTGGGTGACGCCCGACAGCGAGTCGGGGCGCGGGCTGCGCTCGCTGTAGTCGATCCGGGGCTGCTCGGTCGCTTCGAGCAGGTCTGCGACCTCCGCGTCGATCGCCGCGCGGACGTCCTCGTTGTCGAGGAACGCCTCGACGCCGCCGAAGACCTCGTTGATCTGCTCGACGATGGTCTCCGCGGCCTCGCTCTCGTCGGCGAACTCCGTGTTCTGCGCCCGCGTCGTGAGCACCTGCTTCGAGCGGGTGCCGTCGCGGTAGTAGGTGACGCCCTTCCCGCCGTTCTCGTAGATGTACTCGAAGACCTCCTTGGCGTCGCCCAGCGTCGAGTCGTTGGGCGCGTTCACGGTCTTCGAGATGGCGGAGTCGACGCCCTTCTGACAGGCGACCTGGACGCCGGCGTGGTCCTTCGCCGAGAGGTCGCCGGTGACGACGAACAGCTCGCCGATGGCGTCCGGGACGGTGTCGAGCCCCTCGACGCCGTCGAACGCGTTTTCGGCCATCTGCGCCTGCGCCTCGCGCTTGACGGCCTCGACGTCGACGTCGTTGGCCTCCAGCGTGCGCAGGAAGTAGTCGTCGAACTCGACGAGCATCTCGTCGCCCTGGACGTCGTCGGAGACGTTCTTGTAGTAGGCGACGTTGTAGATCGGCTCGCAGCCGCCGGTCGTGTTGCCGATCATCGACGTCGTGCCCGTGGGGGCGATCGTCGTCGTGTTGTGGTTCCGGATCGGGAAGCCGTCCGCCCACTCGTCGGCGTCGAGCCCGGTGAAGTGCTCGAACCAGTCGCGGTGCTCGGTCGGGTTCGCGTACTTCGAGTCCGCCCAGTCGTTGAACGTCCCGCGCTCCTCGGCGAGATCGTGGGAGGCGAGCTTCGACTCGTGGTTGATGTGGGTCATCAGCTGCCGGGCGATCTCGTTGCCCGACTCGGAGCCGTAGCGGACGCCGAGCTGGACGTACAGCTGCGCGAGCCCCATGATTCCGAGCCCGATCTTCCGCATGTCGCGGACCTTCTCCTCGATCTCGTCGACCGGGAAGTCGGACATCGTGACGACGTTCTCGAGGAAGCGGGTGCCGTACGCGATCCGCTCTTCGAACTCCTCGAAGTCGATCGCCTCTTCGAGGAACGCCTCGACTGCGGCCGCCTCGGAGTCGTACTCGTCGGCGTGCTCGTCCGACCAGACGCGCCAGTCGGGCGCGTCGAGGTCCGCGAGCGTCGAGAGGTTGATGTGGCCGAGGTTACAGGCCTCGTACTCCTCTAACGGCTGCTCGCCGCAGGGGTTCGTCGCGAGGATCTGGTGCTCCGGGTGCTCCTCCACGTCGAAGGAGTGCTCCTTGTTGATCCGTTCGAGGTAGACGACGCCCGGCTCCCCGTTCTCGTGTGCGCCCTGGATCATGTGATCCCAGATCTCCGCCGCCGGGACGGAGAGCTCCTCGCCGACCTCGACGTGCTCGCCGAGCCCGAACATGTCGTAGAGCTCCTTCGTCTCCGGGGTGGCGACGTGGGGCTCCTCGGTGCGGGGGTTGGTGAAGGTGAACTCCTCGTCGTTCGCCAGCGCCTCCATGAAGTCGTCGGTGACGCCGACGCTGATGTTGAAGTTCGAGAGGTGTCCCTCGACCGCGTTCCGGAGGTGCTCGGGCACCTTGCCGTCCTCGTCGATGAGCTCGCGGGCCTCCTCCAGCGCGTCCGCGAAGGAGTTGTGCGTGAAGTCGTCGGGGTCGTTGAGCCGCAGCGAGTGGGCCAGCGAGACGTCCTTGTTCTTCGCGTGGATGAACTGGATCACGTCCGGGTGCGAGATGCGCATGACGCCCATCTGGGCGCCGCGGCGCGCGCCGCCCTGCGCGATCGTCTCGCACATCTGGTCGAACGTCCGCATGAACGTGATCGGCCCGGAGGCAATGCCGCCGGTGGAGCCGACGGAGTCGCCGTACGGCCGGAGCTTCCAGAACGCGTACCCCATGCCGCCGCCGGACTGGAACACCTCGGCCGCCTCCTTGGCGGTCTGGTGGATGTCGGTGATGTCGTCGCCCGGCGAGTCGACGAAGCAGGCGGAGAGCTGCTGGAGCTCGTCGCCGGCGTTCATCAGCGTCGGGGAGTTCGGCATGAAGGAAAGCGACTCCATCCCCTGTCGGAACGTCTCGGCGGTCGCCTCGACGTGGTCGCGCACCCCGTCGGGGAGCTCGGGAACGACCGTCTCGTACGCGAACTTGTTGACGTTGTGGGCCGTGAGCGTCGCCTCCGCGTCGTCGTCGGCCGTCGTGCCCGCGCCGAACACGTCCTCGGCGAGCTCGTCGCGCCGCGGGTGGTCGGGCTTCAGCTGGTCGGGCGTGACGGTGACCTCGACGCCCTGGTTTTCAGCCTCGAAGACGGCCTCCGCGAGCGCGACGTTTCGCGCGACGCGGTCGAAGAGTTCCTCCTGGTCTTCGATCGGTTCGCCGTCCGCGTTCTTCCGGAGGTAGCGCGCGGGCAGGATGTTCTGGTAGGCGTTGCCCGTGAGGCGCTCCTCCATCGTCTCGCCCGTGGTTCGTTTGATCGGCAGTTCGACTCCGTCGGCGGAGACGCCGTCGCTGCTCATTCGGCGGCCACCCCGCTGGCTTTGCGTGGAATATGGATCATCTGTAGTGTTGGTGTACTGGCGAGGCGGGCCCTTGTACGTTCGGATGTTCGGCCCCGCCCGGCTTCTACATGTCCGATTCGGTATGTAACGTCTCTCCGGCGCGCCTGACGCTGAATTCGGTACGTCGGTAACGAATGGGCTCTGGACACATAAGCATAGGTAGACCGGAGTGAAACTGGTCGTCGATCGAAAAAACCACACGATGTGAGCGGTCTCCCACGGGAACAGAAGGGGGGTCGATCGAGGCGGCAACCGCCGGCCCAGCCGGCGCCCGATACCGCCGTGTCGGCCGATGTCGGGCGGATCCACGCTCGGCCCCATCACCGGAATGCCTGAAGACCTATCAGAACTAGTAAACGACTTCCGGCTCCTCCCACAAGCTTATGCCCGGCGTCGCCGTGGTCCGGGACATGACCGCAACGTCGCTCGCGCTCGCGGGGCTCGCCGCGCCGGCACAGGCCGCGCTGCTCGGCAGTCAGGTCGGGCAGCTCCTGGTCGCCCTCGTCGCCGTCGCGCTCGTCATCGTCGTCGGCAAGTTCGTATTGAAGCTCGCGTGGCGGCTCGTCACGATCGGCATCGTCGTCGTCGCGGCGTTCTACCTGCTGTCGACGCTGGGACTTGTCTAAAAACCGCCGCGGGCCGGCCGCCGGTTCGGGTCGAAGCGCCCGGCTTACTGGAACGCCGCGCCCGGTTCGGCCTCGGTGCGGTCGACCTCCGACCGCTTGAACTGCTTTTCTATCTCCTCGTAGCGCTCGCGCGTCTCGGGGGTGACGCTCGGGTTCACCTCGCTCAGCGCGTCCTCGAAGTGCTCCATCGTCACGCGGACGTTGCCGACGGACTCGCCGACCTCCTCGCGCGTGACGCTGCCGATGAACTCCCGAGAGGCGTTCATCGACGCCTCGCGGGCGACCGCCTCGATGTCGGCCCCCACGTACCCCTCGGTCTTGCGGGCGAGGGCGTCGAGGTCGACGTCGTCCGCCAGCGGCTTATCCCGCGTGTGGACCTCGAAGATCCGGCGGCGCGCCGCCTCGTCGGGGACTGGCACGTGGACGTGCCGGTCTAAGCGACCGGGGCGGAGCAGCGCCGAGTCGATGAGGTCGGGGCGGTTCGTCGTCGCGACGACGACGACGTCCTCCAGCGACTCGAGGCCGTCGAGCTCCGTCAGCAGCTGGGAGACGACGCGCTCGCCCACGCCGGAGTCGCCGGAGTTCTTCCCGCGCTCGGTGGCGATCGAGTCGATCTCGTCGAAGAACACGATCGTCGGCGCGTTCTCGCGGGCCTTGCTGAACACCTCGCGGACGCCCTTCTCGGACTCGCCCACGTACTTGTTCAGCAGCTCGGGCCCCTTGATCGAGATGAAGTTGGACTCGCTCTCGTTGGCGACGGCCTTCGCGAGCAGGGTCTTCCCCGTGCCCGGCGGGCCGTACATCAGGACGCCCTTCGCGGCCTGCATGTCGAGCTCGTCGAACACCTCGGGGTACTCGAGCGGCCACTGGATCGTCTCGCGGAGCCGCTCTTTCGTGTCGCCGAGGCCGCCGACGTCGTCCCAGGTGGTGTCGGGGACCTCCACGAACACCTCCCGCAGCGCGGAGGGTTCGATCCCCTTGATCGCCTCCTTGAAGTCCGACTCGGTCACCTGGATGCTGTTCAGCACGTCGGCGTCGATCTCGTCCGATTCGAGGTCGATCTCCGGGCGGATGCGCCGCAGCGCGTGCATCGCGGACTCCTTCGCCAGCGATTCGAGGTCGGCCCCGACGAAGCCGTGCGTGTTTTCGGCGTACTCGTCGAGGTCGATCCCGTCGGTCAGCGGCATGTTCCGCGTGTGGACCTGAAGGATCTCCTTGCGACCGTCCCGGTCGGGGACGCCCACCTCGATCTCGCGGTCGAAGCGGCCGCCCCGTCGGAGCGCCTGATCGATGGCGTCGACGCGGTTCGTCGCCCCGATGACGACGACCTCGCCGCGCTCTTCGAGCCCGTCCATCAGCGAGAGCAGCTGCGCCACGACGCGGCGCTCCACGTCGCCGCCCGCCTCCTCGCGCTTGGGCGCGATGGAGTCGAGCTCGTCCATGAAGATGATCGACGGCGACTCCTCGGACGCCTCCTCGAACACTTCGCGGAGCTGCTCCTCGCTCTCGCCGTAGTACTTCGACATGATCTCCGGGCCGGAGATCGTGTGGAAGTTCGCGTCGATCTCGTTGGCGACCGCCTTCGCGATCAGTGTCTTCCCAGTGCCCGGCGGGCCGTGGAGCAGGACGCCCTTCGGCGGGTCGATGCCGAGGCGCTTGAACAGCTCCGGGTGCCGCATCGGGAGCTCGATCATCTCGCGGACCTGTTCGAGCTCGTCGTCGAGCCCGCCGATGTCCTCGTAGGTCACGTCCGGCCCCTCGCCGGTGCCGCCCGCGGCCTCGCCGCGGTCGGCGATCTCCTCGGCGGAGATCTCGGAGATGCTGATCTCCGTCTCGTCGGTGATGACGACCGTGCCGCCGGGGCTCGTCTCGGCGATCTTCATCGGGACCGCCTGCGACTGGCCGCCCATCAGCCCGAAGCCGAGCGAGGTCCGGATCGTCTGCCCCTCGGTCACCGGCTGACCGGAGAGCTTGTCCCGGATGAACGGGGCGATCTGCCCCCGCACCCGCAGCTGGCTGGGGAAGGCGATCGTCACCGCGTCCGCCCGCGAGACGTCGACGTCCTCGACGGTGACGCGGTCGTCGATCCCCACGTCGGCCTCTTGGCGGAGGCGCCCGTCGATGCGGATCACGCCCGTCCCGTCGTCCTCGGGGTAGCCGGGCCAGACGCGGGCGATCGCCGCCCCGTCGGCGCTCTCGACGCGGACGATGTCCCCGCCGGAGAGCCCGAGCTCGTCGGCCGCGACGCGGTCGATTGCCGCCAGGCGACGGCCGGCGTCCTTCTGTTTCAGCGGCTTGACAGTGAGCTTCATCGGTCGCCCTCCACGGTGAGCACGCCGTTGTTCACCGCCACGTCGGCGGCCGTCCCGGGCAGCTCGAACTCCGATTCGACCGGCCCGTCCGGTCCCTCTACGACGACGATCGCCGTCTCGCCGACGGTGTCGACGGTGACGGCCTCGTCGTCGACGTCGAGGTCGGCGGCGACGGTCCAGCCGTCGTCGTACTCGTACCGGCGCAGCAGCGCGCCGTCGCCGGTCGATCGGGTCTGTATGTGATTCATCCTAACTACGAGTTAGTCGCGTAAGTATTTAAACTTGACGCTCAAAATCGCATGACGTGAGTGCTTCTTTGTACTAACGGTAGTGTAGCGGTTCGAGCGATTCCACCGCCGACCGTCCGCCGTCGTGCGGTCGGACCCGCGGCGCCGATCGAGTCGCCGAGCGCGCGTCGGCTCCCTCGGGCGCTTATACCGTTCGGCGCCGAACCGCCCGGACATGGAACGGGTCACCCACGACGGTCGCGCGACGGCGTACCGCCGCTTCGACCGCGGCGGCGACGGGCCGACGGTCTGCTTCGTTCACGGCAGCGGCGGCATGAAAGACATCTGGAAGTCGCAGGCCAGGCTGGCCGACCTGGTTCCGAGCGTCGCCGTCGACCTCTCCGGGCACGGCGACAGCGACGACGTCGCGACGCCCGCCGGCCCCGAGACGCTCGACGCGTACGCGGACGACGTAGTCGCGGTCGCGGAGGAGACGGGGGCGACAGTCCTCTGCGGCAACTCCCTCGGCGGCGCGGTCGCGCTGCGGGTCGCCTTAGAGCGCGACCTCGCGCTCGACGGCCTCGTCCTCGCGGGCACGGGCGCGAAGCTCGCGGTGGCCGAGCCCCTCCGCGGCGCGCTCGCCGACGATTTCGAGCGGGCCGTCTCGCTGCTCCACGAGCCGGACCGCCTCTTCCACGACGCGCCGCCCGAGTACGTCGAGCTCTCCGAGGCGGCCATGCGCGAGTGCGGGCGAGCGGTCACCGAACGCGACTTCCTCACCTGCCACCGGTTCGACGTCCGGGAGCGACTCGACGAGATCGGCGTCCCGGCGCTCGCGCTCGTCGGCGCGCACGACGAGCTCACGCCGCCCGCGTACCATGAGTACCTCGCGGACGGGATCCCGGCCGGAGAGCTCGCGGAGGTCCCCGACGCCGCGCACCTCGCGATGCTCGAAGCGCCGACCGCGTTCAACGACGCGCTCTCCGCGTTCCTCGGTCGGCTGTAGGCCGCCCGTCCCGCCGGTCGTCGGCTCGCGACCGCGTGGACCAGCCGACCGCCGCGAGATTTAGGTCGGTCGCGCGTCCCGTGGGCACATGGTCGACAGCGACGACGGCGATACCGGCCGTGCCGACGGGTCCGGAGCGCCGGCGGGCGCCGAACAGCCTCCGGCCGAACCGCCCCCGGGCGACCCCGACATCGACGACCTGCTCGCGAAGCTCGACGCCCTGCGCGACACGGTCGACGAGGGCCACGAGCGCGAGGAGGTTCGACAGACGATCTCGCTCGTCGAGCGGATGCCCGGGAGCGGCGCGCTCGCGGAGCGGATCACGAAGTACACATCCAGAGACCTCGCCGAGTCGTTCGTCGGGGCGGTGCTGTTCGCGCTCCCGCTGCTCGTCGAGGGCGGCGTCTTCGAGATCGCGGCCTGGTTCGCGGCGACGACCGTCGCGGGCGTCCCGGTCCTCCTGATCGGCCACGTCGGCTTCGTCTTCGTCGCGACCGCCGGGCTCCTCTACTACGCCGACTTCCGGCAGATCGCGATCCACCACCCGATCCTCGGCGTCATCCCGCGCCGCTACGCCGGGGTCCTCCTCGTCTCGCTCGCCACGTCGGCGGCCATGCTGCTGTTCTGGGGGCGCCTCCACGAGGGCGACCCCACCGCGCTCGAACGGGTCAGCCGGGTCGCGGTCGTCTGGGCCGCGGCGGCGTTCGGCGCGGGCCTCGGCGACATCCTCCCCGGCGAGTCGCAGGGGGACGACCTCGGGAAGTTCGACCTCGACATCGGCGACCGCGACTGAGCCGCCTCCCCGGGAGCCCCACTCGCTCCGCGCCACCCGTGGCACTCGCTCCGCGCCACCAGCGGCACTCGCTCCGCGTCACCCGCGGTGGATCTCCCGCCCCGATCCGCCTTTTCCACAGGTTTTTCGCCGCGGCGATCCTACCGACCCCTATGTCAGCGCTACGCGACGCGCTCCGGGACCTCCCGGACGCGGTGTTTGCGGACCTACTCGAGTCCGACGACGGGTACGTCCTCGTCGTCGACCTCCCGGGCGCGACCGCAGCGACGACCGAGGTGCTCGTCGAGGACGGTCGTATCGACATCGAGGGTCGCCGCGAGAAGGCCGTCCCCGACGGGTTCGAGTACGTCCGGGAGGACCGCCCGCTGTTCCTCGACGCGGAACTCCCCCTCCCGAACGACGCCGACGGCGCGGGCGCCGACGCCGAGATCGACCGCGGCGTCCTCGAAATCTCCCTCCCCAAGCGAGAGCGCGACGTCTCCCGGACCATCCCCGTCGACGACGCGGACGGCGAGGGCGACGCCTGACGGGTGGTCACGCTGGTCAACCTTCGCGCCTACTGGCGGTTCGTCGTCGTTCTGCGGCAGTTCTCGCCGCTCATCGTCGCCTACTGGCGTGACCGCCGCCGGTACTTCCTGTTCGGCGGGAGCCGAGAGGTCGACGCCGAGACCCAGCGCGAGCGCGCCGCGGTGCTGCTCGACATCCTGCTCACGCTCGGGCCGACGTTCATCAAACTCGGACAGATCCTCTCGACGCGTCCCGACATCCTTCCCCCGGCGTACATCGAGGTCTTGGAGGGACTCCAAGACGACGTTCCCCCCGCGCCGTGGGAGGAGTCGCGGGTCGTCCTCGAAGACGAGTTCGGGCCGGTCGACGAGACGTTCGACGACTTCGACCGCGACCCGATAAGCGGCGCGAGCCTCGGACAGGTGTACACCGCCACCTACGAGGGCGACGAGGTCGCGGTGAAGGTGCGTCGGCCCGGCATCGAGTCGCTCGTCGAGGCCGACCTCCGCACGATCCGCTGGTCGATCCCGCTGGTCAAGCGGTTCACCGGCGCCGGCCGGTCGTTCTCCCTGGAGAACCTCGCCGACGAGTTCGCCAAGACGATCCGCGAGGAGATGGACTACGCCCGCGAGCGGACGATGCTCGAGGAGATCCGCGGCAACTTCGCAGACAACGATCGGATCCGGATCCCGGAGACGTACGAGTCGGTGTCGGGGCCGCGGGTGCTCACCATGGAGTACGTCCCGGGCACGAAGATCAGCGACATCGACGCGCTCGACGAGGCTGGTCACGACCGGACGGCGATCGCGGAGATCCTCCAGGAAGTGTACCTCCAGATGATCATCGACGACGGCGTGTTCCACGCCGACCCGCACCCGGGGAACCTCGCGGTCGCGGACGACGGGTCCGTGATCTTCTACGACTTCGGCATGGCGGGGCGGGTGGACCCGTTCGTCCAGGAGAAGATCGTCGAGTTCTACGTCGCGGTCGCGCGGCAGGACATCGACGCCATCCTCGACACGCTCATCTCGATGGGGACCCTCTCGCCGGAGGCCGACCGCGAGGTGATGGGGAACGTGATGGAGCTCGCCATCGCCGACGTCCGGGGCGAGGACGTCGAGCAGTACCAGGTGAACCAGATCATCGAGCAGGTGGAGTCGTCCATCTACGAGTTCCCGCTCCGGCTCCCGCCGAACCTCGCCTTGGTCCTCCGGGTCGCCACCGTCGTCGAGGGGGTCTGTGTCACCTTAGACCCCGAATTCGACTTCATCTCGACGGCGACCGACTACCTCCGCGAAGAGGGGTACTACGAGCAGACCGCCCGTGACCTCGCCGAAGACGCCGGCCGACAGGTACAACAGACCACCGAGGCGCTGTTCACGGTCCCGCCGAAGGCCGACGAGTTCCTCGACCGCGCCAACCGCGACGACCTGACGGTCAACGTCGTCTTAGAGGACGACACGAAGGTCTTAGAGAAGCTGGCGATGCGGATCGCCTACTCGGTGCTACTCGCCGTCGGCGTCCTCTCGGCGACGATCCTCTACTCGTTCGCGAACAACTGGCGGCTCGCGCTCGTCGTCCTCGCGCTGGCCTCGCCGCTCGCGATCGCCTTGTACCGGTCGTTCCGGAAGAAGCGGGGACTCCGCACCACGCCGCAGTTCACCCGCCAGGGGATGAAACAGCGGCGCGACGACTGACTCGGCGACGGGGCGCCACTCAACGGCACAGCGACCGGACCGGCGGCGCGGCGACCGACTCAGCGGCCTTTTGCCGACTCTCCTGTCGCCCGACAGATCCACACGTCTTCCGCTTCCTCGACCGCGTACTCCCGCGCCGTTAGCCACTCGCGGAGGGCGGCGGGGTCCGGGCTCATCGTCCCCTCGTCCGCCGCGCCTCCCTCCGCTGACCCCGACTCGTGGACCTCCACGACGAGCAGCGGACGGTACGTCGCGAGCGTCTCCGCCGCGCCCCGGAGGACCGCCCCCTCGCGCCCCTCGACGTCGACCTTCACGGCGTCCGGCGGCGGGACTGTCCCGCCCCCGTCGGCTCTCTCGTCGCCGACGCCCTCGACGAGTTCGTCGAGCCGTCGGACCGGAACCGACTCCGTCCCGGCGACGCTCGCGCCCCACCTCGTCGCCAGATCGCGGTCGAACGCCGAGCACTTCGAGAACGTCGACCGATAGAAGGTAAGCGTCGCGTTCGCGTCGCCCGCGCCCGCCCGCCTGAGGTCGAGCCGATCGCCGAGCCCGTTCCGCTCGGCGTTCCGCGCCAGCCGGTCCGCGCTCTCGCCGTTCGGCTCGAACGCCACTACGCGACGGTCGGTCCCGCGGGTCAGCGGGATCGCGTGTTCGCCGACGTGCGCGCCCACGTCGAGGATCACCGCGTCCTCCGGGAGACGGTCGAGCGCGGCCAGTCCGGGGTCGTCGCCGTGGGGGTTCGTCGGCTCGTAGCTCCAGTACGTGCCGGCGACGGTCCGCTTCGGCGTCGCGACGCCGAGCGCGTACGTCAGGTCGGCGAGCCGGTACAGGGTTCGAAAGCCGAGCCGCTCGACGCGCGACCGAACCAGCGACGGCAGCCGTGCTATCGAGGGCATCGCGGTGTCACGCGCCGATGACCTGAATCGGGACGAGGAGGAAACAGAGCGCGCCGACGGCGAACGTGACGGCCCCGACCGCGATCCGCGGCAGCCCCAGTCCGTCCTCGTCGGCCGGATTCGCGGGTCCGTTGAACGCGATGACCGTCGCGAACACGCCCCAGAACGCCCACAACCCCACCGACTCGTTCAGGCCGAGCCCCCGCCAGAAGTAGAGGTAGGCGGCGATGGCGAACAGCGCGCCGGGGACGAGCGCCGCCACCGTCTCCTGTCGCGGCCCGAGCATCGCCCGGACCATGTGGCCGCCGTCGAGTTGGCCGACCGGGAGGAGGTTCAGGACGGTGAAGAACATCCCGACCCACCCGCCGATCACCACGGGGTGGGCGGTGAGCCGCGGGTCGCTGTAGCTCGTCGGCTGGCCGAGGGCGCCGGCGATGAAGTCCAAGAGCGGCGGGTTGTTGAACCGGATCACCGCGCCCGACGAGTTCGCGAGCTCCGCCGGCACCTGGATCGGGTCGAGCGAGAGGCCGATCGCGGTCACGACGACGGTCGCGAACAGCCCCGCGATCGGTCCCGCCGCGCCGATATCGAAGAGGACCTTCCGCGACGGCATCCGGCCGCGGATGCGGATCACCGCGCCGAGCGTGCCGAACGGGAAGATGAAGGGGATAACGTACGGCAACGAGACGGGGACGCCGTGGTAGCGACCGGCGGCGTAGTGGCCGAGTTCGTGGGTCATCAACACCCCGAGAACGGCGGCCGTGAACGGCCACGCCCGGAGCAGCGTCAGGGGGTTCGACTGGATCTCCGCGAGCGGCACGTAGTACCAGCCGTACGCGCCGACGAACAGCGTCGACAGCAGCGTGGCCGCGAACATGGCGACGTTCACCCACGGGATCCCGTCCCGGCCGCGGTCGAACGGCGTCGCGACGACGACGTGGCCGCCGTCGACGACCTCCACGTCGACCTCGTACCCCGCCTCTCGAAAGTGGGGGGTCAGCTTGCGCAACAGCGTCCGCTCCGGGACGTACGACTCGCCGCGGTATCGCACGCGACCGTCCTCGCGGCGGACCTCGTCGATCCGAAAGAACGTCCGGAGCGGCTCCGGACGCGGCGCGCCGTCGCCGGCCGTCGCCGCGTCCTCGTGTTCTGGCATCGTGGGGTCGTAGCTGGTCGGCGAGTATAAACCCCGCGTCGGCGGGCACGGGTACCGCAAACACGGCGCGGCGCGTGGGCTGGCGGAACTCGACGCGGACGCGCTCGCGGTCAGAAAAGCGCGGGACGGGGACCGGTTCGTGAACCGAGTGCGCCTCGGAGCGGTACTGCGTTCGTCGGTCGGCGGAGCGCGTCCCTCAGGCGGGTTCGACGCGCCAGGTCGTCGCGCCCGTGTACGACCACTTCTCGACGGTGAGCTCCGTCGCCGAGTCGCGGAGCTTCACCATCAGGGCGCCGATCTCCTTCGGCGAGAGGTCGACGTCGTCGGAGATGAACTTCCCCTTGAAGTACATCTCGCCGTCTTGTGCGCGGTCGAGCAGGTACTGCTTCAGCCGCTCTTCCTTGCTGCGGTCGTCGTTCGCGCTCGCGTTCGTGGAGGGGTTCGCAGTCGCGCTCATAGTACACCTCACCCTTGCTCCCGGAGGGTGTTATAAAGGCGTCACCGTTGGGCGACGTTCAGGGGGTTTCAGGGCGTTTCACCGAACTCGCCGGGGTAAAACGTGTCTGACGGACTCTTTACAACGCTTCTAGAACGCGCTAGAAATTTTATAACCCGTTTTGAACACGTTTTCTCCGTCGCTGACTCGGTACGCGAGTAACTCGCCGCCGTCCGGTCCGACGGCCGGAAAGAAACAAAAAGCGCCGCGTATTCTCGGTCTCGGCGCGCTCGCGCGGCATCCCCGCGACCGCCGAGACGACCTCTTAGGACCGATCGCGGCCGCGACGAAACCGGAAGCGGCGACGCCGCGCGCCGGTCAGTCCCGGCGGTGGACCCAGAACGTCTCCGACTCCGTCGCCTCTTTCTTGAAGATCGGCACCTCGTCTTTCAGCCGGTCGATCCCGTCTTCGACCGTCCGGAACGCCTCCCCGCGGTGCCCGGCCAGCACGACCACGAAGACGATGTCCTCACCCGCCTCGATCACGCCGGTGCGGTGGTGCATCCGCACGTCGAAGACCCCATCGCGGGCCGCTAGCTCCTCCGCGATGGCGGCCATCCGATCCTCGGCGACCCCGTCGTACTTCTCGAACGCGAGGTGCGTTGTCCGGTCGTCGTCCGGGCCGTCGCGGGCGCGCACGCGGCCGGTGAACGTCGCTATCGCCCCCGCCCGGTCCGCGTCCGGCGACGCCTCGGCGCGGCGCACCAGCGTCTCACGGGTGATCCACGGCTCCGCGCTGTCGAGGTCGGCGACGACGTCGCCGAGGTCGACCCCGTCGGGGGCGGTCGCGCTCGCGACGACCGTCCCCGGCACGCGCTCCGGGTCCGGGTCGGACCCGAGGAGGACCGCGGGCACGCGCAGCCGCGGCTCGCCGGCCGCCAGCAGGTAGTCGTGGTCGGGGGCGAGCCCGTCGAGCAGGTCGTCGAACCCCTCGACGCTCCCCCGACCGCGCCAGTTCCCGTCTGCGTCGAACGCGACGGCGGTGTCCGCGCCCGAGCGCTGCGCCGGACCGACGACCCCCCCGTCCGCGGCCGGGTCGCTCCGTGTCGAGTCGCTCTCGGGGGCGCCGTTCGGGTCGTCGTCGCGCTCCACGACGGCGACTCGCCCGTCGAGTCGGTCCGCGAGCCGCCGGGCCAGCGTCGCCGCCCCGTCGCCGACGATCGATATCGGTCGCATACCCGAGAGCGGGCTGCGACCGATTTAGGCGTTTCCCGCCCGACGCGTCGGGCCGGATCGGGCTCGGGGCCGCTTCCACCGCGTCCGGGCTTGACAATCCTTAAGACTGCGACAGGGGTACTCCTCGGCAATGAGAATCGTCGTTTCTGTCGGCGGGAGCGTGCTCGCGCCCGACCTCGACCCCGAGCGCGTGGCCGCGTACGCCGAGGCGATCGAACGGCTGGTCACCGACGGCTGCGAGGTCGGGGTCGTCGTCGGCGGCGGCGGCGTCGCCCGCGAGTACATCGAGACGGCCCGCGAGATCGGGGCCAACGAGGTCGAGCTCGACCGGCTCGGGATCGGGACGACCCGGCTCAACGCCCGGCTGCTGATCGCCGCCCTCGGCGAGCGCGCGAGCCTCGCGCCCGCGGCCGACACCGAGGAGGCGGCGGCGGCCCTCCGCCGCGACGAGGTGTCGGTGATGGGCGGCGTCACGCCGGGGCAGACGACCGACGCGGTCGCCGCCGCGTTCGCCGAGTCCGTCGACGCCGACCTGCTCGTGTACGCGACGAGCGCCGACGGGGTGTACGACGCCGACCCCAACGCCGACCCCGACGCGGCGCAGTTCGCGGAGCTGTCGCCGGCCGAGCTCGTCGAGGTCGTCCTCCCGATGAGCCGCGACGCCGGCGCGTCCGCCCCCGTCGACCTCCTCGCGGCGAAGCTGATCGACCGGGCCGAACTCCGGTCGATCGTGCTCGACGGGACCGACCCGAGCGCCGTCGTCGACGCCGTGCTGCGCGGCGACCACACCGGAACGGACGTGGTCCCCCCGGGCGCCGGCGAACCGAGCCGCTGGACGGAGGCACGATGAGCGCGGACGACGCCTCCGACGACGCGTCCGCCGCCCCCGACGACTCCCCGCACATCCTCTCCGGGGGGTCCGCCCTCGACGACGGCGAGGACGCCGCCGAGGAGTCGACCGAGACCTTCCACGCCTTCTGGGCCGACGTCGTCGCCGACGAGGTCGAGGCCCGCGACCCCGACGAGCCGATCGTGATCAAGGGCGGTGTCTCGCCGTCCGGCGTCGCGCACCTCGGGAACTTCAACGAGATCATGCGCGGCTACTTCGTCGCCGAGGTGCTCCGCGACCGCGGCCACGAGGTCCGGCAGGTGTTCACCTCCGACGACAAGGACCCGCTGCGGAAGGTCCCGCGCAAGCTGGCGAATGCGGACGGCGAGATCGTCGGGCTCGGCGAGGTCGACGCGGGCGCGCTCGGCCGCAACCTCGGGAAGCCGTACACCGAGATCCCGGACCCGTTCGGCGAGGCCGAGTCGTACGCGGCCCACTTCGCGGGCCTGCTCAAGGCCGACGCCGACCGCCTGAACGTCCCGGTCGAGATGCTCTCGAACACCGATCTGTACGCCGACGGCGACTTCGACGAGGCGATTCGGACGGTACTCGCCGACGTCGAGCGCGTCCGCGAGGTGCTCTCCCCGTATCAGGACAAAGTTGACGACGAGTACGTCCCGTTCAACCCGGTCTGTGCGGAGTGCGGCAAGGTCACGGAGACGGTGACGGCGATCGACGCAGAGGCCGAGACCGTCGACTACGTCTGTACCGACATGGACGCCGGCGGCAACACGATCGAGGGGTGCGGCCACGAGGGCACCGCGACGTTCCGCGAGGGAAAGCTCCCGTGGCGGTTGGAGTGGCCCGCGCAGTGGGGCGTCCTCGGCGTCGACTTCGAGCCGTTCGGTAAGGACCACGCGGAGGGGTCGTGGCCCTCCGGCGTCGACGTCGCGCGGAACGTCTTCGGCGAGGAGCCGCCCGTGCCGATGGTATATGAGTGGTTCACGCTCAACGGCGACGCGTTCTCCTCCTCCGAGGGCAACGTCGTCACGGTCCAAGAGCTCCTGGAGCTGATCGAGCCCGAGGTGTTGCGCTACTTCTTCGCGCTCCACCCGAAGAAGGCCCGCGACCTCGACATTGAGCGGCTCGACCAACTGGTCGACCGCTTCGACCGGTTCGAGCGCGCCTACTTCGGCGAGGTCGACGACCCGGATCTGGTCGCCTTCGCCGAGCGCGCCTACCCGTTCGTCGTCGGCCAGCCCGACGACCCGCCGACGGAGAAGCCGATCCGGCTCCCGTACACGTTCGCGGCGGTGCTCGGCATGGTCGACGACCCCGACTTCCGCGAGCGCCTCGCCCGCGACGAGGGCCATATCCCGGACGACGCCGACGCCGACATCGTCGACGCCGCGCTCGCCCGCGTCGAGCAGGCGCGGAACTGGGCCGAGCGGACGGGGAACGAGTACGACTACCGGCTCCAGACCGACCTCCCCGCGGTCGAGTTCGACGGAGACGTCGCGGCCGCGCTCGACGACCTCGCCGACTTCGTCGCGGCCGGCCACGACGGGGAGGAGATCCAAGGGGCGATGTACGAGACTGCGCGCGACCACGACATCGAGGTGAGCGAGTTCTTCGCGGCGGGCTACCGCCTCTTCTTCGACGACACGCAAGGGCCGCGGCTCGGGGAGTTCCTCGGCGAGCTGGAGCGCGACTACGTCGTCGACCGGCTCCGACGGGAGGCGTAGATGACCGAGGACCGCTCGCTCGACGACTTCGCCGCGGACGACGACGGCGACGAGTCCGCCGAGAGCGCTCCGGACGACGCGGAAGGTGACGGCGTCGACCCCGACGAGGCGACCGACGCCGCTCCCGCGACCGACGCCGCTCCCGCGACCGCCACCTCGACGTGGCACGCCGACGGCGCCGAGTGCGACCGGTGCGGCGAGCGTGTCGACCGCCGCTGGCGCGACGACGACGCCTTCGTCTGTCCTGACTGCGCCTCGTGGTGACCGCGCCGCCGCGGTCGCCTCCCCGACTGGCGGTCAAAACTTAAGCCGTCGGCCGTCAAGGTGTTCCGTGAACGGAAAATTCGTTTGGAGTTAAATTAGATATAAATGAAATATATTCCGGACCTACTCCACGGGCGGTCGGCGACCGCCCTCACGGCGGCGTACCTGTGTATCGCGGCGGCGTCCGCGGTCGCGGTCGACCTCGCCGTCGCGTCGACGATTGGGGTCGCGGGCGGGTGGACGCCGACGCGTCTCGTCGGGGACTGGCTGCTCGTCGCCGGGTCCGGCGGGCTCCTCTACGGAGCGGTCACGCACCACCGCCAACGGGCGGAGACCGCGCGCCGAAACCTCGAAACCTCTAACCAGCAGATACAGGTTCTGAGTCGTGTGTTTCGGCACAACGTCCGCAACGATCTCAACGTGATCCGGGGGTACACCGACCTGCTGGCCGACCGGATCGACGACGAGCGGAGTCGAGAGTGCTTGGAGACGGTCCGGGAGACGACCGACGACATCGTCGAAATAAGCGAGAAGCTCCGCGTCATCGAGGACGCGTCGCCCGAGCGACCGGACGGCCGCGTCGACCTCGTCGCCGCGGTCCACGAGGCGCTCGACGTCGTCGACGCCGACGGCGCCGCGCTCACCGTCGAGACCCCCTCTGAGGCGTGGATCCGCGCGGACGACACCGTCGAGTTCCCGATCCGCGAGGTGTTCGAGAACGCGGTCACCCACAACGATGGCGCGACGCGCCGCGTGACGGCGACGATCCGCGAGAACGGGACGACCACCTGTCTGGAGGTCATCGACAACGGCCCAGGGATTCCCCCCGACGAGCGTGAGGTCTTACAGGCGGAAGAGGAGACGCCGCTCTCGCACGCGAGCAGCATCGGGCTGTGGCTCGTCAAGTGGATGTGCGAGACGCAGGGGGGAACCGTCCGGTTCGACGCGACCGACGACGGTACGACAGTCCGGCTCCGATTCGAGTCCGCGTCGCCGCCCGCTACTCCAACTCGGTGATCGTCACGGCGTACACCGCGCCGCAGTTCCCGCATTCGACGTGGACTCCCCGGCTCGTCTCGCCGCGGGTGAACTCGGAGATCTCCTCCGAACACGAGCACTCGAACTGGACTTTCATTACCTCTCCTTCATCCTGCTGATATTTAAAAGAAACCGACGCGGAATCAGCGGTGAAAACCGGTGATCGCGGTGCCGTCTCTCACCCGCCGTCGCGCACGGCGTCAGTCGTCGTCGACGATCACTTCGACCGGTCCGTCGCCGTCGTCGGCGGCGTCCTCGTCGGAACCGCCGGACAGGTCGGCGCCGCCGGACTGCTGCTGCTGGTAGTAGAGCCCGCCGGCGACCGCGAGGACGATCCACGACCGCCAGTTGGCGAGGTTCAGCGTGTAGCCGATGCCGAACGGCTTCTCGACGAGCATCCCCTTGCCGGGCTGCCAGTACGACGAGAGCAGCCGACCGAGGCTCGGCCGCTCGAAGTTGTACGGGATCCCGAGAACCTCTCCCGAAGACGGTTTGTCTGCCATACGAGTCTATCTGTCGGCCGACACCATAAATCGTGGCGACCCGGCGCGCCGATCGGAACGGCGCTGCGGCCGTCGCCGGTCAGGGCTCTGACCCCGGCCGAGCCGGCGGTTCGTCACCGGTAGCGGCCGCGGTCCGCCACGTCTCGGAGTCGGTCGAGGACCGCTTCGTCGCCGACGGCCTCGTACCCGCTCTCGAACGCCGCTAGCAACGGGCCGGGTTCCGTCGCGGTCGCTCGGACCGACCCCTCGAACACGTGGAGGTCCATCGCGTGGTCCTCGACGTGGCCCGTGTGGTAGCCGAGCCCGAAGTCGATGAGGTACGTCTCGGGCGGCGGACTCGACCGCCCGTCGCGTTCCGTGCGCTCGCCGCGCTTCGACACCCGAACGTTCCGCGTCGTCGGGTCGCCGTGGACCATCTCGGCGCCGTGGAGCCGCGCGAGGTGGCGACCGACGGCCTCCGCCGTCCCCTCGTCGAGGGCGGCCGCGAGGTCGCGCTCCCCGACGTGCTGGAGCGTCAACGTCGCTTCCGCGAGGTCGACGTCGTACACGAGCGGCGTCGACACGCCGGCGCGCCGCGCCTCGCTCGTCAGCCGGGCCTCCGCGACGGTCCGGTCGCGCCTGATCGTCCGGTCGAGTTCGGGGTGTCGGTACGACTTCGGCACCCGTCGCTTGACCACGCGCCGGTCGCCGTCCGTCCCCTCGACCGTCACGGTCGCCTCCGCGCCGCGGCGGTCCGCCTCCGCGTCGCGCGCCGCGCTTCGCGACTCGGCCCCCCCGCGTCCGCGCGCGACCGACTCCCCGTCTCGCCACGTCACCGGCACCTGATCCGGCCGGAAGCTCGGGTCGACCGCGGACTCCGCGATCGGGACGGTGTCCCCGGCGGCGGCCATCTTCGCGCCCAACACGGCGATCATCCCGGCGTTGTCCCTGAGGAATCGCGGTTCCGGCGCGTGGAAGTCGGCGCCGCGGGCCTCGCACATCGTCGCCAACATCTCCCGTAGCCGGTCGTTCTGTGCGACGCCGCCGCCCAACACGAGCTCGTCCGCGCCGGTCAGCGACAGCGCGCGCTCCGAGACCTCCGTCAGCATCGCGAACACGTGCTCCTGGAGCGAAAAGCAGATCTCCTCGACGGGGACGCCGCTGTCCGCGGCGTCGTTGGCGGCCGAGCTGATCCCCGAAAACGAGAAGTCCATCCCCTTGACCACGTAGGGGAGATCGAGGAGGTCGGTCTCGGCGGCCGACCCCTCCTCGCCTCCGGTCCCTTCCCCCTCGCTGCCGGCCTCGCCCGCGCCCGTCGCGAACTCGGCGGCCGCCGACTCCACCTTCGGTCCGCCGGGGTGGCTCCACCCGACGTGGCGCGTGAACTTGTCTATCGCGTTGCCCACTCCGGCGTCCATCGTCTCGCCGAGGACCCGGTACCGCCCGTCGTGGTAACCGAGCAGGTGCGCGTTCGCGCCGGAGGCGTTCAGACAGACCGGGTTGTCGAAGCCGGAGCGGTGGCGACCGATCTCGAGGTGCGCCACCATGTGGTTGACGCCGACGAGCGGGACGCCGAGCGTCCCGGCGAGCGACCGCGCCGCGGTCCCGACGATCCGGAGGCAGGGACCGAGCCCGGGGCCGCGAGAGAAGGCGACCGCGTCGACCGCGTCCGGACCGTGTCGCTCCTCGGCGGCGGTCAGGACGCTATCGACCACCTCTGGGATCGCCTCCGACATGTGTTCGGCGGCCTCGCGCGGGTGAATGCCGCCGCTATCCGGCTCGTATGGGTCTGATTCGATGAGAACTGAGTCGGCCTCGGCGTCGTACAGCGCGGCGCTCGCGCACCACGCGGTACCCTCGATGCCGAGAACGCGCATCCGGCGGAGTTACGCTTCCTCGGCGTCCGCCTCGTCGCCGCCGATCTTGTTGCGCTCGAGCATATGATCCTGCTCGACGTCCAGCGCGTCGGTCGCGGAGTCGTACACCTTCGCGTAGCCGACCGTCTTGCGCATGCCGAACTTCGTGTCGAGCTCGTGGACGACGACCTCCTCGGAGTCCTTGTCGAGCTTCGCCGCCAGCGAGTCGCGGACCGACAGTCGGGATGGCGTGGCCTCCTCGTGGGTCGTCTCGAAACGGATGTCCGTGCGGTGCAGCATCGGGTTCTCCTCCTCGGAGATGATATCGACGTCCATGGTTCAGTTGGACGTATATCCCCTCGAAAGCTGTAAAAGGATTTCGAAGCGGGGGTGTCGCCGCCGAACTCCGGACCGACCGCCGACGAGACACACTGTTCGGCGTCAGGGTTTCCCCCCTCCGGTGCGTGCGTACCGTTACCACGCGGATGTCAGACGACACCCGATTCGACCCCACCGACCGGTCGCAGTACGAACTCACTCGGGCGGCGAACGTCGTCGTCCCGCTGTCCCCCGTCCGAAAGGCCCGGATCTGCGGGACGCTGGCTCTCTTCGGGGCACTGACGGGCCCGCTCGTCGCGACCCTCCCCCCGGCCGTCCGCGAGGCGAACTTCTCCGGGCCGCCGCTCGCCGCCCACCTCGGCGTCGTGGCAGTCGTGTTGGCGGGGACGGTCGCCGCCGGCGGAGCCGGCCTCGGGCTCGTCGCGCTCCAGCGCCGGCTCGCGCGCGGTCCCGAACCGAGCGACGACCAGGTCTGGACGTTCCTCGCCCTCGAGGACGCGCTGACCGGGATCGGCTTCGTCACCGGCGGACTCGGCGTCGGCGTCGGCTTGGTCCTGCTGGCGAGCGGGCACTGGGGCGTCGAGGCCCTCGAAGCGCTCCGCCGCAACGGCGTCGAGCCGTACCTCTCTATGGGAGCGATTCCGACGACGCCCCTGCTAGCGACGGCGGCCGGACTGATCGCCGGTCTCGGGGTCCTCACGGCGACCGTCGTCGCGGTCGACGGCGAGTGACGCCGGTCGAGGCCGCGTCGCTCGGGCGGCCGTCACGCCGGATCCGTCGGATCTCTCCCGTCCGGGCCACCATCGTCGCTCTCACTCAGCTCGACGCCGAGGGCGTCGTAGCCGGCCGCAGTGTCGCCGGCGAGCCCCTCGAACAGTTCCCGAGCCCGTCGCCGGGCTTCGGGCGTGACCGCGACGCGGACCATCCCCTCGCCGGGCTGTCCGTAGACGACGGTGGACCCGAGCGGGGCCGCGAGCATCGCCGGCAGCGCCGCCAGGTCCTCCTCGCCGGTCACTTCGATCGTCACCGGCTCGTCCGCCGCGAGCGCCTCGGCGAGCGCGTCGAGCAGCGCCGCTGACAGCGCCGCGGCCGGGTTTTCGACCGCGATCCGCCGCTCCTCCGTCG
This sequence comes from Halorubrum sp. C191, assembly GCF_002727095.1. Lineage (NCBI taxonomy): Archaea > Methanobacteriati > Methanobacteriota > Halobacteria > Halobacteriales > Haloferacaceae > Halorubrum > Halorubrum sp. C191. Next base: position 62,845 of record NZ_NHNZ01000133.1, read on the forward strand.
CCGCGAGCGCGGTCTCGATCTCCTCGCGGACCGCCTCGCGCTCCGTCTTCCCGTCGACCAACGCCACGTCCGGGACGCGGCCGGCCTCTCGGAGGTGGTAGGTGACCACGTCGCCGACCGCGATCAGCTGCGGCGGTCCCCCCGCGGACGAGCCGCGTCGCTCGCGGGCCTCGTCGACGGCCTCCAAGAGCGCGCCGGCGTCCGTCGTCACCGGTCCCAGCGGCTCCTTGAAAGCGTCGCGGAGCGATTCGGGGAGGGTGAGAAGTGGGTCGCTCATCGGCTTCGTCCGGCGGCGCGGCGTTGGGTCACCGCACCTTGAGCGCGTACGCGCCCGCCTCGGAGACGTTCATCTCCTCGGCGATATCGCTGTCCTCGGGCTTGGTGATGATGACGTAGCCCGCCCAGTCCTCCGTCAGCGACGACGACCCGCAGAGCGCGCAGGTCTGAGCGTCCGGGTCGTTGACGTGGTGACACTCCCGGCACGCCAGGCGGTCCTCGGCCATCAGTCGGCCTCCTCACCGGTCTGTTCGCGGTGCTTCCGCTGCCCTTCGAGCCAGTCGTGCTTCCCGAGGCCGGGCTGTTTCGCCGTGAGCCCGATCTTCGAGTCCCGGGGGTTGCGCTCGTCGATGCTCTTGGTGACGACGCGGACGCGCACCGCGTCGTCGACCCCGAGCGTCTTGTCGGAGTCCGACGAGGCGAGCTGCTGGTTCGCGCCGTCGAACGTGAGGTACTCGTCGGTGATCTGCGAGACGTGGAGCAGCCCGTCCACCGGTCCGATCCCGACGAAGGCGCCGAACTCGACCGTCTCGACGACGGTTCCGTCGGCGACCTCCTGCATGTCGGGGTCGTAGGTGAGCGCGTCGAACTCCGCCTCGTAGTAGACGCCGGGCCGGTTGTGTAACACCGCCCCCTCGCCGATGTCGTGAACCTCGATGACGCTCACGACGCTGCCGACGTCCTCGTCCATCCGTCCTTCCAGCTTGTCCTGAAGCAGGGCTTTCACCCGCTCGTCGGTGACGTCCGCCAAGTGCTTCGGCGGGACCTCGACCGTGTCCTTGAGTCGAACTCGTTTGTACATGTTGTTGGTTGTCCGCGGCCGCTAGGGTTCCGTTATCGCCAGTGTGTTCCGACCCCTTAAACCGATTACTGGTGCGTCCGCCGCCAGCACCCGTTTCGCGAGGGGGCCGTCGTTGGTGACGACGGCGTCGACCCGGCCGGCCGCGGCCAAGGCGACGAGCGCGTCGTCGGCGTACGATTCGTCCGTCTCCACCGCCTCCGCCCGCTCCGCGAGGTCCGCGCCCACGCTCGCCGCGGTCGCCTCCGCGCCGTTCCCGGCCTGAAGCCCGTCGAGCTCCGCCAGGACCGCCGCCGGCACCACGGTCTCGTAGCCGCCGAGGAGCCGATCCAACTCCTCGAACAGCCGCAGGTCGGCCTCGACCGGCGCCATCAGCGCGCTCGCGTCGAGCGCGACGACGGGAACGCCGCTTCCCCCGAGCCCCTCTGCGCGGTCGTCGTCCGCGGGCGTCGCGTCGGGACCGTCTGCGGGGGCGTCGTCGGCCACGCTACGTGAGCGTTCCGACGCCGATGAGCCGCCAGCGCGCGCCGACGCGCCGGTTGATCGCGATCTGCGCGCCCTCCTCGGCGCAGACGGGCCGCTTGAGGCTCACCTCGCACTCACCGTCGCGCGCGCTCGTCACCGCGCCGACCGTCGTCGCGGTACCGACCGTGAGCATCAGGGGCTCGCCGGTGCTGATCTCCTCGATGTCGCTCTCGCCGCTCTCGTCGTCCTCCTTGCCGACGACGCGCTCGAGCAGGTCGACCGTCATCTCGAACTCCTCGCGGGTCGGGGGGAGCGTCCCCGGCTCGCCGGCGACCTGGCCGGCGAGGGCGTCGCCCTTCGTCAGGCTCGGGTCGAGCCCGGTGCCGACGCCGAGGAGGCCGCCCGGGTGGGCGGTGTCGACGTCGCGGTTGCCGGCTTGGAGCGACCGGACGGTCGTCTCCAGCGGCCGCCACTCCGTCTGGCCTTCCTCGTCCACCTCGCGCCCCGGTCGGATCTCCAGCCCGTCGCCGACCGACAGCTCGCCGCTGACGAGCGATCCGCCGACGACGCCGCCCTTCAGGTCCTCGGCGGTCGCACCGGGGCGGTTGATGTCGAACGAGCGGGCGGCGTACATCCGGGCGCTCTCGCCCGGGTCGCGGTCCGGCGTCGGGATCTCGGACTCGACCGCGTCGATGAGCAGGTCGAGGTTGACCTCCTGCTGGGCCGAGACGGGGACGATCGGCGCGTCCTCCGCGACGGTTCCCTCGACGAACTCCTGGATCTGCTCGTAGTTGTCGACGGCGCGGTCGCGGCTCACCAGGTCGACCTTGTTCTGCGCGATGACGATGTTCTCGATCCCGATGAGATCGAGCGCCATCAGGTGCTCTTCCGTCTGGGCCTGCGGGACGTCCTCGGTCGCGCTCACGACTAGGACCGCCCCGTCCATGATCGACGCGCCCGAGAGCATCGTCGCCATCAGCGTCTCGTGGCCCGGCGCGTCGACGAACGACACCGTTCGGATCGGTTCGCTCTCGGAGCCGTCCTCGCACTCCTCGTCGACGGTGTAACACTCGGGCTCGTCGACGCCGGGGCAGCGCCGGAACGTCGCGTCCGCGTACCCCAGCCGAATCGAGATGCCGCGTTTCATCTCCTCGCTGTGCTGGTCGGTCCACGAGCCGGACAACGCCTGTACGAGCGTCGTCTTCCCGTGGTCGACGTGACCGACGAGACCGATGTTCACCTCCGGTTGTGTGTTGGCTTCAGTCACTGTTGGACCTCCTAACGGAGTAGTCTTATGCGAATTTCGCCCCGTGCGAGTGATAAAGTTGCTGTTATAGTGGCGTCAGCGCGCGCGACGACCCGGGGCGAGGTCGCGAGCGGTCGCCGTTCGGCGCGGGGCGCTCCACCTTCGACGCGGCTTTACGGCTCACCCGCGAATCTTCGACCGACATGGGATACGCGTGCCCCGTCTGCGACACCCCGCAGCGCGACGGCGAACACCTCGCGCATCACCTCGCGTTCACGGCGATGCTCCACGGCGGCGACCACGAGGCGTGGCTCGACGAACGCGTCGACGACTGGAGCGACCGCGAACCGGCGGAACTCGCGGCCGAGGTGACGCCGCACGCCGACGACGCCGAGTACGACGAGGTGTTCGAGGACACGGTCCCCCGAGGCCGCCCGGACGTCGGAATGGGGTCGGGCGGGGACGCGGCTCCCTCAGACCACGCTCACGACCACGGCCACGCCGACCCCGCTTCCGGGGCCGGCGTCCCGGATCCCGACGCCGTCGACGACCCAGCGGTCGCCGAAGCGCTCCGCGAGGCGCGCGAGATGACCAGAAACGCGGCCGCAGACGACGCCGATGAGGAGTCCGATTCCGCCGACCCCGACCCCGACGCGTAGCGGAACGCCCTTGCCCGCCCCCGGTCAATCGTGTCCATGGAGACCAGAGGCACGTTCGCCCCCCAGACGCGCGCCGAGGCGCTCGAACGGTACGAGGAGGTCGGTCCGGTCGCGCAGGTGGTCGTCCGCGAGGCGACGAAGGCGATGTCGTTCGGCGCCGACGAGTACGACGAGCGCGTCACCCCTGAGGTGATCCGAACCGCCCGCGACGCGACGTTCGCCGAGCTGCTCGCGGTCCACGTCGGCGAGGGCGACGAGTTCGACGCGTGGCTCGTCGACAGCGAGTTCGACGAGGACGCGGTCGTACGGATCGGCTCCGACAGCGTCGACAACGTCGTCTGGCACCCGATTCCCTTCGCGGACACCGTCGTCGCGGCGACGTACCAAGAGGAGCCGGACGCGGCGGCCAGCACCCTCCGGCGCAACGCCTTCGGGCGCGTGTACCGCGAGGAGTTCTACGAGTCGGGGCGGTAATCGGCCGACCGACACGAACGCCGGAGCGGCGGCTCTCCGAGCGGAACGGAAACCGCAAAACCCGGACCGCGGGTGCCGTCCGAACGGCGGCCCCGGCCTTACAGGCGACCGACGTTCTCGACGTTGACGGACTCGACGTCCTCGACCTGCGAGAACGCCTCCTCGACGGCCTCGGTGCCGCCGGCGCCGTCGGGGACGATGACGGTCGGCAGGAGCGCGACCAGCCCGAACGCGACGTCGTCGCGCTCGAAGCCGCGGATCTTCGCGCCCTCGGGGAGGACCTCCTCCAACCGGTCCTGTAGCTCGTCGAGGTCGACCTCGGGGCTGTTCGGCATGACCTTGATCTTGGCGGCAACGTCGCCCATCTCAGGGCCCCCGGAAGCCGCAGTCGTGGCACTCGTAGAGGTTGCTCTGCTTCCGGCACTTCGCGCACCGGTAGATGGTGGCGCCGCAGTCCGGGCAGGAGAACTGCGCGGCGTTCATCCCGGACACCTGAATCCCACAGGAGACGCACTGCGGGGTGGCTTGAGAGTCGCTCTGGCTCATACACGTACCTACCGGCCGCGACTTTTAACCGTTGTTCTTTGCCTCGGAACCCTCCGTGCGTGACGGTACCGTGCCGCTGCTCGGGCGATCCGCCGCGTCCCGCCGCGGTCTCCGCGACGTCTCACCCGGCGATCAGCGGTCCGATCAACACGCCCATCAGGTGGACGCGCCGCGCGCCGACCCGGGGCGGGGCGAGCCCCAGCGCGCCGGCGACGATCAGGACGCCGACGCCGAACGCCCCGGCGAACGCGTACGAAATGAGCGCGAGCAGCCCCAACACGCCGACAGAGAGCCGGGTGTAGTCGGCGTTCCCGACGATCCGGAGGTACGGGTCGCCGACGAGCACGACCAGCGCGAACCCGAAACACGCCGCGGTCGCGGCCGCGACGAGCAGCAACGGGAGCGCGAACGGCACGCCAGCGCGGTCGATCGCCACGGTCACGCCCGTGCGGGGCGTCCCGAGCGCGACCAGCGCGAACAGCGCAAAGATAGTGTTCGCGGTGTTCGCGCCGCTCGTCGCCACCACGAACCCTCGGTCGACCGACTCGGAGGGCACCGCCGGCATCGCGGCCACGGCGGCGATGGCTGCCGACACGCCCGGCACGTAGCCGACCACCGCGCCGGCGAGCGAGCCGGCACCGGCGCTCGTTCCGAGGTCGCGCGCGTCCATCGCGATCTGCGGGTCGGCCTGCGGCGGGACGCCGTCGCCGCCGAGCGCGTCGACGAGGACCGGAACGCCGAACAGCCCGGCGAAGAGCGGCGCGAGGACGCCGCCGGTCGACAGCGGGGCCGCGGGGTCGGCGTCGAGCGTCGCGAGGCCGAGCGCGGCGCTCGCGAGGAAGGCGACGAGTCCGCCGACCGCCGCCCGCCGCGACGACTCCGTCAGGACGAGCGCGACGACGACGGCGCCGAGCAGCAGCGGGAGGTGCGCCCGCAGCGTCGGGTACCACCGGATCATGAGCCACGTGATCGGGACCGCCAGCGGCACCGCGAGCGCGACCGCCAGCCCGGAGCCGACGGCGGAGAGGCGGACCGCCTCTCTCCCCCGCCCCGCGATCACCAACCGATGACCGGGAAGCGCGGCGACTGCGGTCGCGGCGTCGGGGACGCCCAGCGCGAGCGCGGGGACGATGTCGAGGAACGAGTGGACGACGCCGGCGCCGAGCATCGCGACCCCGACGAACAGCGGATCGGCGGGTACCGACGGCGCGAACCCGGCCAAGAGCAGCGCGAAGTTGTTGGCGTGGAGCCCCGGGACCAGCCCGCTCGCGGTCCCGAGCGCGACCCCGGCGAGGAGGAAGGCGAGCGCCCCGGCCGCGAACGCCGGGTCGACCGTCGGCCGCACGAGCGCGTCCATCGAGGCGGCGTGGCCGCGGCTCCGGACTTAAGCGGTCGGACGGTCGGACCCGTCGGCAGAACCGGACGATTCGAACCGAGCGGTTACGCGTTCTGCGCCGCCTGCGACTTCTTCTGGGTGACGTAGCCGGCGATCCGGTTACGGACGCCCTTCGACTCGACGGTCGTCAGCGCCGTGACGCTCTCCTTGTTCGTCTCGAAGTCCGCGTTGAACGAGTCGGGATACTGCTCCAGCAGGAGGTTCCCGAGCTGTTTGATGTACTTGGGTTTGATGGCCATACCGAGCGGTACCGGCGGCCCGAACTAAAAGGGTTCGTTCCGCCGCGAGCGGCCGCGAGGCGCGCTCCCGGCGGCCGAAGCGAGCCTCGGTCGCTCCCGCCCCGTCACTCGCCGTCGCGCTCGCGCCACCCGGTCGCCTCGTCGATGCGATCGAACGCCTCGCGCTCGGCCGGCCCGCCGCAGCGCTCCACCACGTCGGCGAAGTAGCGGAGCCGGTCGAGCAGCTCGGCCGTGTCGAACGACGGCACGTCCAGCCGCGAGGCGGCCACCGTCGCGTCGACGACCGCGCCGAACCCCCGGTTGACGGTGGGAACGCGCTCGGCGACGACCGCCGACTCGACCGGCGACAGCTCCCACGTCCGGATCGTGGTCTCGCCCTCGGCCTCGGCCGCGACCTCCTCCGCGCGCACCTCGACCCACGCGTCGGCGCTCGGGAGGACGGGGTCGTCCGTCTCCCGGACCGTCAGCGCCGCGTCGACGAACGTCCGCGGGTCGACGGTGAACTGGACCACGCCGCCCCCGCGCTCGGCGAAGTTCCGCCATGTCCGGGTGCGGCCGTAGGTGCGCGCGGTGACCGGCTCGTCCGGCTCGTCCGGGGCGTGAACTCCGAGCGCAGCGACGTTCCACCGGTCGTTCGGCCCGCGCGTCGTCACCACCGACTCCGTGACGCCCCGGAGCGGCACCGGCCACCCGTCCGGGGCTACGCCGACGGGCCCCCCGTCCGGCGCTCCATCGCTCACGGCGCCACCTCCGCGCCGCGCCGGAGCGCGACGAACAGCGCCGCGCAGGTGAGGTCGGCGGTCGTGCCGGGGTTGATCCCCTCGGCGACGAACGCCGCCGCCAGCGACTCCGCGGCGTCGAGGTCGGCGCCGTGAACGGCCTCGGCGTCGACCGCGGAGACGTCTCCGACGGGGTCGCTCGGGTCGCTGCCGTCCGGATACAGGATCTCTCTCGCCCGCGCGCTCGCCTCGCGGGCCGTCTCCGCCCCCCGAGTCGACGCGACGAGGGTGTCCGGCTCCGCGGCGAGCAGCCCGAGGAACGCCCGCGCCGCCCGGTCGGCCAGCGGCCCCTCGTCCGTCAGGATCCACTCGGCCGCGCGGAACGTCCGCGGGAACCCCTCGACCCACTCCGCCGCGTTGCGGTCCGGGACGCGGTCAGAGGCGGCCGAGCCGCCCGCCGCCCCAGCGTCGACCGGGTCCGCTGACAGCGCGAGCACGTCCCGAAGCGTCGTCTCGCGCTCGCGGAGCGCGGGCTCGGCGGCGCCCCCGCGGCGCACGTCGAGGTCGGCCGCGCCCTCCGGCGGGTCGTCGACCGCGACGTCGACGACCTCGAACACCCGGTAGAACGCGACCGCGTCGTCGACGGTCGTCGACCGACAGACCGCGTCCACGCCGGCGGGGGAGAGCTCGCGGTCGGGGTCCGCAGCCGCCCGCACCAGCGGGACGAGCAGCAGGAGACAGCCGAACTGGGTGTTCGTGCCGGCGCGTGCGGCCATCCCCTCCACGGCCCGCTCGAAGGCCGCGCCGACCGCGGGCCGCTCGGCGACGCCGCCGTCGGTCTCGGCAGCCAGTTCGAGCCCCGGCCGGGCGCCGACCGCGCCGCCGAGGAACGCCTCGAACCGGAGGTCGTCGAGGTCGCGGCGGCGGTCCACGTTCCCGGGCTTCGGCGTGCCGGCCACCTCCACCAGGAGCGCGAGCGTCGCGTCGTCGACGGGGTCCGTCGCCCCGCTCGGCGTCACGTCTTCCGCCGGTTTCGTCGCATCTCCTGTCGGGCGCTCGTCACCGCTCACGGCCGCACCTCCGGCCCGGGATCCGCTTCGCCGGCGCGCTCCCGCAGCGATCCCGCCCGCCACTCATCGACAGCGTCCGCGACGCGCGCGAGGACCGGCGGGTCCTCCGTCGGGCGCCCCGCGCTCACCGCGTCGGCCCCGTGCGCGGCGTATTCGGCGACCGTCTCGTGGGCTCGGACGCCGTTGTTGGCGACGACTGTCAGGTCGGCGAGGCGGTCTCCGCCCCCGGATGCCGCGTCGACCGCCGCTGCGAGGTCCGCGATCACCGCCTCCGAGTCCATCGCGTCGACGTGGAGCCAGTCCGCGCCCGCGCTCGCGACGCGCTCCGCGACGGCGACGAGGTCGACGCCGGGCACCTCGGCGCGGACCTTCACGCTCGTCGTCGCGCCCGTCCCGCTCGCGGCGGCGACGTACCGCGTCAACCGGGCCGGATCGCGGAGCAGCGACTCGCCGCAGCCGACCGCGCGGAGTTCGGGCTGCCGACAGTGGGCGTTGACCTCGCAGACCGCGCCGCGGTCGGCGCAGATCCGCGCGGCCTCCCGGACCGGCTCCGGCGCCGCGCTCCGGACGTTGACCCCCGGCCGGACCGGAACCTCGGCGAGCGCGTCGATCTGGTCGGCGACGAACCCGAGCGGGTCGGTCGGGAGGAACTCCGATCGCCCGCGCGCGACGAGATCGCGGGCGGCCGCCCGACTGGCGGGATCGAGCGCGACCCCGCCGAGTAGCGCGGCGTCGACGTGCTCGGCCGCAGCGCGGGCCCACTCGCTGTCGGCCGCGCCGCTGAGGCTCGCGGCGACGAGGAACGGATCGTCGCCCGCGGACGCTCCGGCCGCGTCGGCGCGCCGGGTCACTCCGCCCCCTCCCGCGGCGCCCCCGCGTCCGCCGCGCCGCCGGCGACCGCCGTCAGCGCTCGTTCGCAGGCCCGGGCGACGCGCTCGGCGTCGTCGACGCCGTCGATCTCCGTGTCGGTGCGCTCGACGTGCCGATCGAGGTCGGTCGGGTCGTCGTCGTCGAGGACGAACGCGTCCGCGAAGGGGTACGCTTCGGCCACCCCCGCTGTCGAGGGCTCGCGGCCGACGCCCGCCATCAGCTCCGCGGCCGGGCCGGAGAACACCTCGTCGCCGACGAACGGCGAGACGGCGACCACGGGCGTCTCGCGGAGCGCGCGCTCGAACCCGGGGAGCGCCAGCATCGGGCCGAGGCTCGTCACCGGGTTCGAGGGGCCGATCACGACCGGGTCGGCGAGCGCCGCCAGCGCGGCGTCGGTCGGTTCCGCGTCGGCCGCCCCCCGGAACTCCACGTCGGCGACCGCGGGCTCGGCGCGGCGCGCGACCCAGTACTCCTGGAAGTGGATGGTCTCGCCGCCCTCGGTGTGGACCAGCGTCGCCACCGCGTCGTCGGACATCGGGAGGAGGTCGACGTCGAGGTCGAACGCCGCGGCGAGGACGCGGACCGCCTCGGTGAGCGACTTCCCCTCGTCGAGCAGGCCCGTGCGCGTGAGGTGGACCGCGCGGTCGCGGTCGCCGATCTCCATGAACTCGCCGACCGCGGAGAACCGCCGCCAGCGGGCGATCTCGCGGCCAGCGGTCTGCGTCGCGTCGTCGAGGTAGCGCGGGGTCCCCGGCTCGCCGTCGAGCGCGTCGCCCGCGGCGCTCGCGAGGCGGGAGAGCTCCTCGTGGGTCGCGGTCGTGTCGCCGTCGATACCCCACCACGTCTCGCGGTCGAGGACGCCGCCGCCCGCGAACAGCACGGTGTCGACGTCGGGGCAGACGAGGTGACCGCCGATCTCGACGTCGTCGCCGGTGTTGGCGACGACCGCGGTCTCGGACGGATCGAACACCCGGGCCGCGCCGTCGAGGAGCTTCGGCGTGCCCGTCCCCCCGGCGAGGAAGGTTACCATACCGGCGCAAGGCGACGGTCGGGCTTGTATCCTCGCCTCCGCGGGCGACGAGGTACGACCGGTGCTACCAGTGGCGGTCCCCTCGAGTCACCGTCGCGGGGGCAGTCGACGGAGGCGCTGAAAGCCGCCAATAGGTGTCGAAAGCTACATATCAGACGAACCGAAAGAACCGTCTCGACACCGTCCTGTCCCCTCATGAATTTCACGACCGAAGCACACCTCGATGAATATATCATCGACGGAGAAAACACGGTCTCGTTTTCTGCGTCCGACGGGGAACTTACCTACCGTCGGCCGTCCGCGGACGAACCCGTCTCGATCCCGGTCCGCGATATCACAAGCGTCGAGTTCGAGCGGGACACGAGCCTCCACCGGCACACGTTCCTCGGACTGTTCTTCCTCGTCCTCTCGCTCGTCCTCACCGTCGGCGCTATCGGGCTGGTGTACACCGGACGCGTCGAGACCCGCCCCGAGATCGCGTTCGCGGCGTTCCTCGGGCTGTTCGCGGTCGGCGGCTGGAACACGACCCGCGACTTCCTCTCTCACTCGGACCGCGACGTGATCGACGTCTACGTCAACACCGAGGCGGAAACCCACGTCCTCTGCGGCGAGGTCGGTCACGCCGGGTTCGTCGACGCCTGCGGACAGCTCATCGACTCCGACGTTCCCACGACGAACCGCAACCGAAAGCTCGCGACCGCCCTCGAATAGCGCGGGTCCGTCGCCCGGCCGGGACGCCGCCTCGCCGCGCCGGACTCGCCGGCGGCTATTCGTGTGCGACGCTCGTCTGCATCCCCTCGGTGTTGAACGCGCTCCCCGCCGCGTCTGCGCCCGCCGCGGTCGGGTCGAGGACGATGACGCCCGCCCCCGACCCGGTCAGCCCCTCGAACTCCGCGATCGCCCGGTCCGCCGCCTCCTGCGCCCCGAGGCCGTCATCGAGGTGGCCGACCGCTCGTCGCGAGAGCGTCACCCGCGCGATGTCTTCGCCGGCGCCCGTCGCGCTCGCCCCGCCGGCCTCGGTACAAAAGAAGCCGGAGCCGACCTGCGGCACGTCGCCGACGCGCCCCGCGAGCGCGAACGACCGCCCGCCGGTCGAGGTGACCGCCGCGACGCGCTCCCCGTCGGTCGCGACCGCGCCGACGGTGTCGTGATCGGAGGCGCGGCCCGACGCCTCGACCCCCGTCCCGTCGCCGTCGTCCGGCCGCTCGCCGGCCCGATCGTCGCCCGACCCGAACCGCGACGCGAGCCAGTCGAGGTGCTCCCGCGGGCCGCCCCGCGGCGGGTCCTCCGCCTCGTATCGCTCCCGCGTCTCGTCGGTGAGCAGGGCGGCGCCCGTCTCGACGCCGAACTCCGCCGCGAGTTCGACGGCGTGTTCACCCGAGACGAAGACGTGCGGCGTCTCGTCACGGACGATCCGGGCGACGCTCGCCGCGTGTTCGACGCCCGGCATCGAGCAGGCCGCGCCGATCTCGCGGTCCGAGGTCATCACGCCCGCGTCGGTGCGGACGACGCCGTCGGACTGGACCGCGCCGCCGACGCCCGCGTTGAACCGGGGGTCCGATTCGAGGACGGCAACCGCCGACTCCACCGCGTCGAGCGGCGTCGCGGCGTCGGCGCCGCGCGCGGCCGCCTCGTCGAGGACCGCCTGCCTGGGCTCCGGGTCGTCCGGGGCGCCGCCGGCGCCGCCGTGAACGATGACTCGCATACCGGAGGCTCCCGCGGCGGCCACATAAGCGTCCGGAAGCCGGCGGCGACCGCTGGGGTCGACCGGCCTCCCGCTCCGCCGCCGCAAGACCTATTCCCGCCGCTGGGCGAGTCGGAGCCATCGTGACGACGGCCGATTCCGCCGGCGGCGCCGCCCCACGCCGCGCCGCGTCCCGGCTCCGCGCCGCGCTCCGCCGGCGACTCGGGATTGACCCCCGCGCGCTCGCCGCGTTCCGGATCGCGCTCGGCGCCGTCCTCCTCGTCGACCTCGCGCTCCGGTCGCGGAACCTCGTCGCCTTCTACACGGACGCCGGCGTCCTCCCGCGGGCGACGCTCACCGACGCGTATCCACTCGGCGCCCGCTTCTCGCTCCACGCCGTCTCCGGCGAGGCGTGGGCCGTCGCGCTGCTGTTCCTCGCCGCCGCGCTCGCCGCCGTCGCGCTCGCGGTCGGCCACCGGACCCGCGTCGCGGTCGTCGCCTCCCTGCTCCTGCTCGCGTCGCTTCAGGCGCGGAACCCCTTCGTCCTCAACGCCGGGGACACCCTCCTCCTCCAGCTGCTCGGCGCCGGACTCCTGTGCCCGCTCAGCGCTCGCTGGTCGGTCGACGCGGTCCGCCGCCGCGCCCCCGATGCCGCGGCCCCGCCCAGCGGCGACGGCCGCGACCGCGTCGCGGGCCCCGCATCGGCGCTCCTCCTGACGCTCGCGGTCGTCGTGTACGTCGCCAACGCGGTCGAGAAGTTCCGAGGGTCGATGTGGCCCGGCGGCGAGGCGGTCGCGCGCGTGTTCCGGCTCACCTACCTCCACGGCCCGCTCGGCGGGCTCGTCCCTGAGTGGCCGGCGCTGCTCTCGGCGGCCACCTACGGCTGGCTCGCGCTGCTCGTCGCCTCCCCGCTGCTGGTCGCGGCCGCCGGCCGGGTCCGGGCCGCGCTCGCGGGGACGTTCGTCGCCGCGCACCTCTCGATGGCCGCCGCGCTACAGATCGGCGTGTTCCCCGCGATCTCCGCGACCTCGCTGCTGCCCTTCTTCCCGCCGTTCGTCTGGGACCGCGTCGAGCGCGCGGTCGCCCCCGCCGCCGACCGGCTCCACTGCCTCGCGGAGCGTCGGACCGTCTCCGCGGGACGACCGGCCGGTCCGCGGTCGCTCCGGGTCCTCCGCGAGGGAGTCGCGGCCGCGATCCCGGTCCTCGCCGCGGTCCTCCTCGTCGCGGTCGTCGCGTGGAACGGGATGGCGCTCGGGGCCGTCGAGACGCCCGACGCGGTCACGTCGGTGTCCGACCCGACGGAGGGCGGCTGGACCATGTTCGCGCCGAACCCGCCCTCGACCGACGCGCGCGTGTCGGCGACCGCCGCGACCGCCGACGGCGACCGGATCGACGCGCTGTATGGCGACCGCGTCGCGCGCGACCGACCGCCCTCCGACGCCCGCGCGTACCCGACCGCGCGCTGGCGGAAGCTCCTCACGGCGCTCGCGAACAACCCTGACTCGGCCCGCGTCGACCCGCTGCTCGCGCACCTCTGCGACCGGGCGGGGGGCTTCGCCGAGGGTGGAGACGGCGCGATCCGGTCGGTCACGGTGTCGGCCGTCGACGTCGACGTGAGGGACGGGGAGACGGGGGTCGACGAACTGGGGACGCGCTCGTGCTCGGCGCCGTGAACGGGGCGCGAGACTCGATCGCGGACGTTTACTTTCGGACCGCCCGATACCCCTGTCGTGACAGCTCCGGAACCGACCGCGTCGCCGGGAAACTCGACGCCGGTGTCCGTCCTGCTCCCGACCGTCCGCTGGACCGACGCCTGCGACGAGGTGGCGGCCCAGCTCCGCGGGTCCGAGGCGCTCGGCGGTGAGGCGAGCGGCGCGGCCGACGACGACGCGGACGCCGACGAACTCCTCGTGATCTGCGACTCCCCGGACGACCCGGTCGCCGACCGGCGGGGGGACCTGCCGCCCCGCGTCCGGATCGTCATCGCCGGCGAACCGGAGGGGTGTTCCGGCAAGGCCAACGCGATCGCCGCCGGGATGGCGGCGGCCGCGAACGACCGGATCGCCTGGACGGACGACGACTTCCGCCATCCGCCCGACTGGCTGGCGACGCTCGACGCCGACTACGACCGGCAGGGGCCCACCACGGAGGTCCCGGTGTTCGTCGGGCTCGACCCGCTGGCTCGCCTGTTCGAACCCGCGTACGTGATCGGCGGGACGCTCGCGGTGTTCGCGGCCGGCGTCGCGTGGGGCGGCGCGGTAATATTCGAGCGCGAGGACCTCCGCGCCGGGGAGGCGGCGTTCCGCCGGGACCTCCTGCGGACGGTCAGCGACGACGGGACGCTCACCGACCATCTCGACGTGGCGTCGGTCGACCGGACGCGGTACGTCCGGGCGGGCGGGTCGGCCCGGGACTCGCTGGAGCGGTTCGTCCGCTTCCTGACGATCACCCGGTACCACGCCCCCGGGGCGACCGCGTTCAACGCCGCCTTCGGCGTCTCGATGGCGGCGCTCTGCCTGTTCGCGCCGGTCGCCGGGGTGACGCTCGTCACGGCCCTCGCCGGGGCGGCGTACGCCCGGTTCGGGATCCGGCGCGCGACGTTCCTGCTCGCCGCGCCGGGCGTGCTGATCGCGCCCCCGCTGATGGCGTACGCGTTCGCCCGCCGGACGTTCGTCTGGGGCGGGCGCCGCTACCGCTGGCGGTCGCTGTTCGACGTCGAGGTCGAGCCGATCTGACCGCGGGACACCGCGGGGAGGCGTCGGGGCCGCCCGCGGTGAGAACGGGAGAGACTGCGAGAGCGCCCGCGGCGAGAACCGGCAAAGGCTGCGAGCGCGACGCTCACGCCGAAAACGGCAACCACTTTAGGGGGCCACGGAAATCGTCGAACGTTCATGAGTTACGATAAAGTCGATGTCCCTGACGACGGCGAAGCGATCACGCTCGCCGACGAGGAGACCGGCGAGCTGAACGTGCCGTCGAACCCCATCATCCCGATCATCCACGGCGACGGAATCGGCACCGACGTCGGGCCGGCCGCACAGCAGGTGCTCGACGCCGCCGCGGAAGCGACCGGCCGATCCATCTCGTGGATGCGCGTCTACGCCGGTGCCAGCGCCCGCGAGAAGTACGACGAGAACCTCCCCGAGGACACCGTCTCGGCCATCCGCGACCACCGCGTCGCGATCAAGGGCCCGCTGACGACCCCCGTCGGCGCCGGCTTCCGCTCGCTGAACGTCGCCCTCCGCAAGACGCTCGACCTGTTCGCGAACGTCCGTCCCACCTACCACCTCGAGGGCGTCCCGTCCCCCGTCAAGAGCCCCGGGGAGATGGACATGGTCACGTTCCGCGAGAACACCGAGGACGTCTACGCCGGCGTCGAGTGGGAGGCCGGCACCGAGGGCGCGGAGCAGGTACGCGACTTCCTCGAGGACGACATGGGCATCGCGGACGTCATCCACGACGGTCCGGTCGGCATCGGCGTCAAGCCCATCTCCGAGTTCGGCTCGAAGCGCCTCATCCGCGAGGCCGTCGACTACGCGCTCGCGAACGGCCGCGACTCGGTCACCCTCGTCCACAAGGGGAACATCATGAAGTTCACCGAGGGCGCCTTCCGCGACTGGGGCTACGAGGTCACCGAGGAGGAGTACGGCGACGACGTGATCACCGAGGACCAGCTCTGGGAGGAGCACGACGGCGAGCAGCCGGAGGGCACCCTCGTCGTGAAAGACCGCATCGCGGACAACATGCTCCAGCAGCTGCTGACCCGCACCGACGAGTACTCCGTCATCGCGACGATGAACCTCAACGGCGACTACATGTCCGACGCCGCCGGCGCGCAGATCGGCGGCCTCGGCATCGCGCCCGGCATCAACCGCGGTCACGGCCGCTGTCTCGCCGAGCCCGTCCACGGCTCCGCGCCCAAGTACG
Source organism: Halorubrum sp. C191 (assembly GCF_002727095.1). Taxonomy (NCBI): domain Archaea; kingdom Methanobacteriati; phylum Methanobacteriota; class Halobacteria; order Halobacteriales; family Haloferacaceae; genus Halorubrum; species Halorubrum sp. C191. The sequence goes on from NZ_NHNZ01000133.1 coordinate 78,245, forward strand.
CCGGCGAGGACAAGGTGAACCCCACCGCGATGATCCTCTCGGGCCGCGAGATGCTCGACTACCTCGGCTGGTCCGACGCCGCGGACCTCGTGCGCGACGCTGTCGAGGAGACCATCGCCTCGGGCAAGGTCACCTACGACCTCCACCGGCAGATCGAGGGCGGCGAGAAGCTCGCCACCAGCGAGTTCGCGGACGCCGTCGTCGACAAGATCGACGAACTGGCGTAAGGCTCCGTCGTCGACCCCGCGGTCAACGACTCCTCTTCTCTCCAAATCGTCGCTGCGTCCCCGCCTATCCCAACCGCTCGTCGAGGATGAGCCGCGTCTTCGTCGACTTGACCTCGTCCATCTCTCGGGCCTGCGTGATCAGTTCGTTGACCGCGCGCGTGTCGACCGCGTCGACGACGAGGACGACGTCCTCCTCGCCGGACACCTGCCAGACGAAGTCGACCTCCTCCCACTCCACCATCCGCTGGCCGACCGCGTCCGTGTTGACGTTCATCTCCACCGAGATCTCGATCATGGCCTTCACGTTGCCGGTGCGGGTCGTGACCGTGAACCGCTCGATCACGCCCTCGTCCGTCATCCGGTCGACGCGGTTGCGCACGGTCCCCTCGGAGGTCCCCACCCGGTCCGCGATCTCCGTGTACGGGGTCCGCGCGTCCCGTCGCAGGATCGAGAGGATCCGTCTGTCGAGGTCGTCCATACCGATCCGTCTCGGTCCGCCGACTTACCCGTTACGAATATCGTAACTAACCTTCGAACGACGCATTTATTATCCTTTACGCGTACGTTTCTCGTAATGTCGGACGCCTACATCGCGCTGGCCGACGGTCGCGTGCTCGAAGCGCGCGCCCGTGCGCCGGGGCGGACCCGCGGCGAACTAGTGTTCACGACCGCGTACACCGGCTACGAGGAGTCGCTCACCGACCCCTCCTACGCCGAACAGATCCTCACCTTCTCGTACCCCCTCATCGGGAACTACGGCGTCCGAACCGAGCGGTTCGAGTCCGAATCGGTCCGGCCGAACGCGGCGGTCGCCCGCGAGATGACCGACGACGTCGCCGACTGGCTCGCCGCGGAAGGCGTTCCGGCCGTCGACCACGTCGACACCCGCGAAATCGTCACCACCGTCCGCGAGGAGGGCGCGATGGCCTGCGGGATCGCCGCCGGCCCGGACGCGACCGCCGAGGACGCCGTCGAAGCGATGGAGGCGTGTGAGCCGATGAGCGACCACGTCGATATCGGCGCGCAGGTGTCCGTCGCGGAGCCGACCGTCCACGAGGGGGGCGGCGACGCCGACGTGGCCCTCCTCGACTGCGGCGCCAAGGGATCGATCATCTCCTCGCTCACCGACCGCGGCGCGGACGTCCACGTGCTCCCGTACGACGCGACCCCCGAGGACGTGGCCGCCGTCGGGCCCGACGTGCTCTTCGTCTCGAACGGCCCGGGCGACCCGGAGAACTTCGTCGCGGCCCAGGCGGTCGTCGACGAGTTCGCCGGCGACCTGCCGATGGCCGGCATCTGCCTCGGACAGCAGGTGATCACGAGCGCGCTCGGCGGCTCGACCGAGAAGATGGCGTTCGGCCACCGCGGCGTCAACCAGCCGGTGAAGGACCTCCGCACCGACAAGGTCGTGATGACCACCCAGAACCACGGCTATACGGTCGACGACACCGGCCCGCTGGAGGTGACGCAGGTGAACGTCAACGACGACACCGTCGAGGGACTCGACAGCGAGGATCTCGACGTGATCACCCGCCAGTACCACCCCGAGGCGAACCCCGGGCCGCACGACTCGCTCGGCTTCTTCGACGAAGTGCTCGACCTGGCGACCTCGTCGCGCCGCGTCGCGGCCGACTGAGCCGACGGTCCGCCCTCCCCGCTCCCGGCGGTTCCGACGCCCTCTGACTGACCACTCGGAGTACCACCCGGTCGGCGCTCGCGATGCCGTCTTCGCTCTCCGCTCTCACCTCTCGGTCCGTCCTTCGGTCTCCGCGCCCCTCGCCGCGGACCGGCGACGTTTTCTCCCGTCCCCCCGCACACCGTCGTATGCCAACCGAGATCCTGCTCACCAACGACGACGGGATCGACGCCGTCGGGCTTCGGGCGCTCGCGGACGCGCTCTCGCGCGACCACGACGTGACGGTCGTCGCGCCCGCGACGAACCAGTCCGGCGTCGGCGGCGCGCGCTCGTGGTGGGACACGACGGTCGACTACACCGAGACGGACCGCGGCTACGCGGTCGAGGGGACTCCCGCGGACTGCGTCGCGGTCGCGGACGTGGCGCTCGGGCTCGACCCCGACGTGGTCGTCTCCGGCTGCAACCACGGCCCGAACATCGGCGCGCACATCCTCGGGCAGTCCGGCACCGTCGGCGCCGCGATGGAGGCCTCGTTCCTCGGCACGCCCGCGATCGCCGTGTCGCTGTACGACCGCGGGAACCTCCCCGTGCCGCCGACGCTCGACAACGGCGACTTCGCGGTCGCCGGCGAGGTCGTCGCCGACCTGATCGACCGCGCCGAACGCGACGCCGGCGACGGCGCCCTCGAACTCCCGTTCGGCGCCGACGTGTTGAACGTCAACGTCCCGGCGGCGGACGACGAGGCCGCGGAGGACCCCACCTACCGGCTGACCGAGCCCGCCCGCGGCTTCGACGTGATCGAGTTCCGCCCGGGCGAGGAGGGACCCGACGACGAGAACGTCCCCGAGGGCTGGGAGTTCGGCGAGCGCCGCGGCGAGATGGGGATGGAACTGCGGGACCGCTTCTGGCGGGAGTTCCTGCGCGGCGACGTGGCGGACGATCCCGGGTCGGACCGCCGCGCGGCCGTGGAGGGCGAAGTGAGCATCTCCCCGCTGTCGAGTTCGCGCGCCGTCGCGGGCGAAAAGGCGGGCGAACTCGTCGAGCCGGTTCGAGGCGCAGAGACGGGAGCCGATTAACGGCGGTCGTCGGTCGGAGTACGACCACTATCGACCACTTCAGCGGCGCGGTCTGCCGATTTAGCGGCGCGGTCTATCGATTCAGCGACGCCGCCGGGGCCGTCGCCCGCTCCCGCTGAACTCCGCGGCGAGCCGACCGAGGTACCACACGACGACCAGCCCGACGAGGAAGCCGCCGCCGAGCGCGGCGAGCAACTGGAGAGGCGACGGGTCCAACTGGAGGGCGAGGAGCGGCGGCGAGGCCGTGACAATCGCGAGCAACGCGATCCTGATCTTCCGGTTCCCCGCGTCCCGTTCGGACTCGGAGATGGGTCCTACCACCGCGATCCCCTCATCTGTGTTCCGACGACTCCCGGCGCGACGCTCATGCCCCCACCACGTCCCCGGCGAACATCAAGGCGACGAACCGAACCCGTTCGTCCGAGTCCGGTGCCGCCGGAGCGACCGCGGAACGATCGTCGCCCCGGACCGTCCGTCGGACGTGCCCACGTCGACGGTCGATCGGTGCGTTCGGTCCCGCACGGGCAAAAGACTCTCGACCGTTCACGCCGTCTCTGGGCTCTCTCCGCCGTGAACGGTCTGGGTCGTTTAAGCCCGTTCGGCGGCTCGTGTCGAGTGCCCCTACCCGCCGTTCCGGTGCGACGGGCGCCGCGGCGACGCCGCCCGCGCCCCGCGTCGCCCGCTCCGCTCCGGGACTCGCCCCTCCCCGCCGTTTCGCGGCGTTTTTGACCCGACCCCGACAAGCGAGCGGCATGGACGACGAACTCCGCGAGCGCGTCGCGGCGGCCGGCGAGGCCGCGGCGCTTTTCAACGCGCTCAAACACGGCAGCGACCCGGACGTGGGCGCGATCATGGGGCCGATCATGGGCGAGAACCCCGAGTTCCGCCCACACGGCGACGAGATCCCGGGCGTCCTCGCGCCGGTCGTCGAGGAGGTCGGCGAGATGGACGAGGCGGCCCGCCGGGAGCGGCTCGGCGAACTCGCCCCCGATAAGCTCGCGGAGCTGGAGGCCGACGACGAGGACGACGACCGCGTCCTCCCCGATCTCCCGAACGCCGAGGACGGCGAGGTCGTGATGCGCGCCGCGCCGAACCCCAACGGCCCGTGGCACGTCGGCCACGCGCGGATGCCCGCCGTCATCGGGACGTACAAGGAGCGCTACGACGGCGAGTTCATCTGCCGGTTCGACGACACCGACCCGGAGACGAAACGCCCCGACTTAGACGCGTACGACGCCATCCTGGACGACATCGAGTACCTCGGCTTCGAGCCCGACCGCGTGCTCTACGCCTCCGACCGGCTGGAGACGTACTACGAGCACGCCCGCGACCTGATCGACGCCGGCGGCGCGTACACCTGCTCGTGCTCCGGCGACGACTTCTCCGAGCTGAAGAACGCGGGCGAGGCGTGCCCGCACCGCGAGAAGGACGCCGAGACGGTCCGCGAGGAGTTCGCGGCCATGGTCGACGGCGAGTACGGCTCGGGAGAGATGGTCCTCCGCGTGAAGACCGACATCGAGCACAAGAACCCCGCGCTGCGCGACTGGGTCGCCTTCCGGATGATCGACACGCCCCACCCTCGCGAGGCGGCCGCCGACTACCGCTGCTGGCCCATGCTCGACTTCCAGTCCGGCGTCGACGACCACCTCACTGGCGTCACCCACATCATCCGCGGCATCGACCTCCAGGACTCCGCGAAGCGCCAGCGGTTCGTCTACGACTACTTCGACTGGGAGTACCCCGAGGTGCTCCACTGGGGCCACGTCCAGGTCGACGAGTACGACGTGACGCTCTCCACCTCGACGATCAAGGGGCTCATCGCGGACGGCGAGCTGACGGGCTGGGACGACCCGCGCGCCCCGACCATTCGGTCGATGCGCCGCCGCGGGCTCCGGGGGCAGGCCTTGGTCGACTCGATGACGGAGCTGGGGATGTCGACCTCCGACGTCGACCTCGCGATGTCGTCCGTCTACGCGCATAACCGCGACCTCGTCGACGACGAGGCGGACCGCTACTTCTTCGTCCGCGACCGCGACGACGCGCCCGCCGTGGCGCTCCCGGTCGTCGACGGCGACGCGCCCGCGCCCGCGGCTGGCCATCCGCCGCTCCACCCCGACCACGAGGACCGCGGCGACCGCGAGGTGCCCGCCGGCCGGGTCCTCGTCGAGTCCCCCGACCTCCCGAGCGAGGGCGAGCGCGTCTGGCTCAAGGGGTACGGCTGCGTCCGGTACGAGGGCGACGAGCTCGCCTTCGTCGACGACGGCATCGAGGTTGTCCGCGAGGGGGACGTGGACGTGGTCCACTGGGCGCCCGCTGAGGAGGGCCTCGACACGCTCCTCCGGACCGTCGACGGCGACGTGCGCGGGATCGCCGAACCCGCGCTCGCCGACGTCGACCCCGACACGGTCGTCCAGTTCGTGCGCGTCGGCTTCGCCCGGATCGACGGGTTCGACCCCGAGGCGACCGATGAGGAGGACGGCCCGAACGGAACCGAGGACCTGCTAGCGTACTACGCGCACCCGTAGGCCGAGGTCGGCGATGTCCGGCCGCCCGGCGGCGCTGCGCTCGGTCGACCGAATCCGTTCGTCGGGGAATTTAAACCCGCGACCGGCGAAGCGAGGGCAACGATGGCCATCGACTCGAACTTCGAAGTGAACCGCGAGCGGGTCGGCGAGGAGGACGGTGTCGCCGTGTGGGGCCCCGTCGAGCCGCCGGAGAAACAGGGGATCCGCGGCACCCACGTCGCGGTCGACTTCGACATCTGTCTCGCCGACGGCGCGTGTCTGGAGGACTGTCCGGTCGACGTGTTCGAGTGGACCGACACCCCCGACCACCCCGAGTCCGAGCGGAAGGCGAACCCCGCCGACGAGGACCAGTGTATCGACTGTATGCTCTGCGTCGACGTCTGTCCGGTCGACGCCATCGACGTGGACCCCGGGCGCGAAAACCGGTTATAATCGGCTGTAAGTGGTCGTTTTTGAGGCCGTGTGGTCTCTGTCGACCGAGTCCCCGTGTTCTGATTGATCCACATTGGATCGACTGCGAACCCCTCCGAAGCCCCAGCCGCGAGGCCGCCGGACGCTCGCCGTGCGCTTCACTCGGTCGCTCACCGCGTTCTTCCCTGCGGTGCTTGCGTCGCCTGCGTTCGCCTCGCGACTGCCCCTTTGAGTCCCGCCCCGACCGCACAGCACGGCACCTCACGCCTCCCCAGCCTCGCGGTTCGCGCTCTCCGAGCGCGAACTGTGTCCCTCGCGCGTGCTCCTCATCCCCTACGGGCGTTCGGAGGCACGCGCCACCGCAGACCTGTTAGCAAGCGGCCGTAGCCGATCCGCTCATTCGCCGGTGAACCGCTCCCGTTCCGCGAGCGCGAAGTCGGTCCCGTACCGCTCCACGAGGGGGGTGTAGGCGTCGCCGAGCGCCCGCATACACGCGCTCGTCGAGGCGAAGCCGAGGTCGTCGGCGACTTCCTCCCACGGCCGGCCTTGGAGGACCTTCCGAACGAGCAGGCGCTCCGCCCGGTCGTCGAGGTCGGTCCCCTCGACCAGCGCCGCGAGCGCGAGGTCGCGGAACGCGCCGGGCGCGCTGTCGTACATCCCCGGCCCGACCGACGCCCCGACGACGGAGCGCCACTCGGTCTCGGTGAGATCGACCGGGACGGAGGCGGAACACGCACCCAGCGCGCCGCGGATCACGTCCGGATCGACGTCGCGGTGCGCGTCGGAGAGCCCGTCGCGCTCGCGGTCCCGGAAGGCGACCGCGTGGCGGGCGAGCAGGTCGCGCCCGGCCGCGGTCTCCGGGCGCAGCATGATCGCGGAGTGCTCCCCCGAGGCGTCGTTGCGGCTCGTCGAGAGGTGGCCGATCCGGTATCCCGCGCGCTTCCAGAAGCGGAGCAGGCGCGGCGTCGCGCCGTAGCCGACCGAGAAGTAGTCGACCGGCTCTCCGTCGTCGTGAGTCGCTTCGCCGTCGCCCGCCACTTCCCCCCCGAACTCCGCGTGGACCTCGTCGAGCAGCCGCGAGCCGAAGCCGGCGTCCCGGAGCGCGTGGTGGGTCGCGATCCGGACCGTTCGCAGGCCGCGCGGGGCGGCGGCGTCCTCGTCGCGGAGTTGGCTCGTGAGCACGTCCGGCACCATGTTGCCGCGGACGCGCTCGCCCTCGTACATCCGCCGCCGCGTCTCGGCGTCGAGGCCGCCCTCCCGCGCGAGGAGCGCGACCGCGACGACCCGGTCGTCCGCGACGAGCGCGCGCGCGACGAGGTTCGGCGCGTCGAGCAGCCGCGCGAGGTCGTTCGGCTCCGTCCGGTAGTGTGCGGTGACGAGCAGCCCGAACGCCTCGCCGAGCAGCGTCTCGTCCGCGCGCAGTTCCTCCGGGTCGAGCGCCCGATACGTCGCGTCGTCGACCGACGCGTCCGCGACCGCGTCGTCGACCGCCGGGCGAGCGTCCAACAGGAGCGCCCGGGACGCCCACGCCTCCACCGGGTCGTTCCGCGCGTACCGGATCGGCTCGTCGAGCCGCACGTCCCGGACCGCGAACCGCGAGCCGACCAGCCGCTCCCGGAACCGGACCGCGAACCCGCGACCCGCCCCCTCGTAGCCGTGGACCGTCGTACAGAACGCGACCGCGGGCGCGTCGAGGAACCCCTCCAAGAGCCGCACCGGGAGCGCCGCCGCCTCGTCGACGATCACGGCGTCCGCCTCGTCGGCGTCCGCCGCGGCCGCCGCGGGCGACATGAACCGGACGCGACCGCCGGCCGGCGTTCGGAGGTCGCGCTCGTCCGCATCGCCGTCGCGGTCGATCCCGTCGCGTTCCCAATCGGTCTCGCTCTCGATCAGCTCTCGGGCCCGCGCGAACACCTCGGCGGCGTTCCGGAACGCGGGCGCGGTGACGAGCACGTCGGCGCCGCCGAGCGCGAGCGCGCCCGCCGCGATCCCGGCCGCGCTCGACTTCCCGCGCCCGCGGTTGGACTCGACGACGACCGCCGATCCGGGGTCGGCGAGCGCCTCGAAGGCCCGCACCGCGCGGGCCTGGTCGTCCGTGAGACAGGCGCCGTACGCGGCCGCGGGGAACGCCGCACCCGGCGGCGGGCTCGGCGCGTCGCGGTCGTCCGCGTCGTCGGGTTCGCCCTCGCCACCGCGTTCGTCCCCACCGCCGCGCTCGTCGCCTTTCTCCGCGGTCAGGCCGTCTCGTTCGAGGGCGTCGCCCGCGGGGTCGTCCCCCAGTGCGACGACCGCGATTCCGGGGTGCGTCCGGAGCGTCGAGACGAGGCGCTCGCGGAACCGCCCGGTCACGTCGCCGAGGCCGTACGGGGGCACCGCGAGCGAGTCGTCGAAGCGGTCGCGGACCCCGGGCCAGTCGTCGAGGAGGGGTGTGAGGAGGATCAGCAGCCCACCGCCGTCGACGGCGCCGACCGCTCGGCCGAGCGCGTTCGGTACGAACTGCCCGTGGCAGTCGAGGACGACCGCCTCGCGGGTGCGTCCGAGCAGCTCGTCGGCGCTCCGCGGGCGGTGCTCCTCGAACCGGAACCCCTCCCGGGTCGAGACGAGCGAGACCGCCTCGTCGTCGACGCCGAGGGACACTATCGCGTCGTAGGCGGCGTCGGTTCCCCGGTCGCGGTCGCCCGCCAGCACGAGGACGCGCCGCTCGTTCGTCCGCTCGGCCTCGGCGCGCAGTTCGCGCGCGACTCCCGCGATCATCTCCGCTCGTGGTTGCCGAGGCGCGGTCATGTGTCTTCCCCTCCGCGCGTCGCCGAGGCGAGTTGCTCGTTCACGACGCTCCGGCGACGCCGGCAAAGGCGGGAGGCTTACGGCCGCGCGGCGCGTCGCTCCCGGCATGACCACGGTCACGCTCATCGGGACTCGGCTCGCGGACGTGGGCCGCGAGTTCGTCTACGAAGGGGAATCGGCCGGCTGCGAAGGGTGTCCCTACCGCGGCCAGTGTCTCAACCTCACCGAGGGGAAGCGGTACCGGGTGACAGACATCCGCGAGAACGCCCAGACGCTCGACTGCGCCGTCCACGACGCGGGCGTCCGCGCGGTCGAGGTCGAGCCCGCGTCGGTCCCGGCGAACGTCCCGTCGAAGCGCGCGTACGCCGGGAGCAAGGCGTCGCTCGCCGGTCCCTGCCCGCACACCGAGTGCCCGAGCCACGGCTACTGCGTCCCCGACGGCGCCGACTTCGACGAGGAGCGCGTCATCGATCAGGTGCTCGGCGACCCCCCGCACGAGACGTGCGCGCTCGACCGCGACCTGACGCTCGTGGAGTTCCGCGCGGAGGAGTGAGTCCGGCCGCGGGGCCGCTCCCTTCGCTTACAGCGAGGTGATCGCGTTCAGCGTGATCCGGATCGCGCGCTCGACGTTGTCCTTCGCCTTCTCCGGTAGTTCGTCGTCGGAGTCTGCCCCCTTCTGCGTGCCCGCGACGAGGTTACCGTCCACCGTACAGATGGCGCCCGCCGCGAGCCCCTTGCGCCGCGCGAGCGAGAAGACGGTCGCCGCCTCCATCTCGATCGCGAGCAGGTTCGCGTCGTTCCAGTCCTCGACGTACTCGTCGTCCTCGTTGTAGAACGCGTCGTCCGAGACGATGGGGCCGACGTGGATCTCCTCGTCGTTGTCCTCGGCCGCATCGACCAAGCCGGTGAGTACGTCGTAGTCCGGGACCGCCGGGTAGTTCGCCGACTCGTACCGCTTGCTCGTCCCCTCCTCCTTGGCCGCGCCCGTCGCGACGACCATGTCGCCGACCTCCATCTCCGGCTGGAGCGCGCCGCAGGTGCCACACCGGACGAACGTCTCCACGCCGACCCGCGAGAGCTCCTCCACGGCGATGGCGGCCGACGGGCAGCCGATCCCGGTCGAGCAGATCGTGAGGTCGACCCCGTCGTAGGTCGCGTTGACGAGCTTGTATTCGCGGTTCTGCGCGACGACCTCGCTGTCGTCACACAGGTCGGCGATCCGGTCGACGCGACCCGGATCGCCCGGGATGACCGCGATCTCGTGGACGTCGCCCTCCTCGACCAGCAGGTGCGGCTGTTTCGCCATACGCGCCGCAACAGCGGCCGCGCGCAAAAACGGACCGGTCGGCGGGCGGGGCTCACGCCGCAAACACAATTTGATATCGCGCTATGCGATTTACAACAGCGATCGAACGGCCGCGGTCCCCCCAGGCTGGACCGCCGACTCCACCGGATCGGACCGTTTTATCGCCCGAGGCCGCGACGTTCGACTATGACCGACGCTGACGCCTCCGCCGATTTCGGTTCGACGCTCGGTGCGCTCACCGTCGCGTTCCTCCTCGTGACACTCGTCACCGGGACGCTGCTTGGCTTCAACTGGACGCAGGCGGTGTTGCTCGGCGGGTTCGCTGGCGTCGTGGCGGTCGGGTCGGCGTGGCTGACGGACCGGCGAGCAGACAACGACTAAAGCCGCGCACGCACCGGTTGCGGCCGCACGGACGCAATTCTCGCGACTGAGAAGGCAACGGAGGATTTTATACCCGTTCGGCGACGACATCGCACAATGCGCTTCAGTCGCGACCGTCGGGGCCAGTCGGTCGTGATCGGGACGGTGGTCCTCTTCGGGTTCCTGATTGTTGCGCTCTCGCTGTATCAGGTACAGATCGTTCCGCAGCAGAACGGACAGACGGAGTTCGAACACTTCGAAGCAGTTCAGAATGATCTCGTCGAACTCCGAACTGCGATTTCCGCTGCCGGACAGTCGGAGCGTCCGCAGTTCCTCGACGTGAAACTCGGAACGAGCTACCGGACTAGGACGTTCACGATCAACCCGCCAGACCCGGCGGGAACGCTGCGGACCAGCGACGCGTACAACATCACGATCACCGACGACTCCGGCACCACAGTGAACGTCTCCACGCGATTTATCGAGTACCGGCCGCGGTACAACGAGATCGAATCGGGGTCGACGTGGTACGACAACTCCGTTCTCTACGTCGAAGAGACGGACTCGAACCGTCCTGCCGTAATCATCGAAGATCAGAATATCTTGGTCGACAACGACACGCTCAGACTGACCGCCGTCCAGAACGACTTCAGCGCGTCCGGCACTCGGAAGGTTGCCGTGGAGCTGTACCCGACGAGCAATGCGACCAATCTGTCGAAACTGTCTGGAGGACTCGACGTCCGTATACCGACACGACTCGGCAGCGAGGACGGCTACTGGAACGAGTCGATCGAGAATGGTTCGGTGACGTATCAGGGGATGGATGATGCCGCGTATCCCGAATCAAGCGAGGTCTCGGCGCTGCTGCTTCGGGTTGACAGCCCTGACAATATCAGCGTGAATTCGGTGGGCATTCAGAGAGAACCAACGGGAGAAGCGACGAAAGACAACATTGGGCCCGCCGGTGGCGGTGGTAGTGACGGGAGCGATAGGAGTGATGGGAGCGGTAGTGGCGCCTCCAGTCAAATAAGTTCTGACAACAATATAAATATCAACAGTTCTGGCGAACATCTTTTCTTCCGCTTCGATACTGGTGGATCAACCTTTACAATAGTCAACGCCAGCGTCGACACCACAAATATGCCAGATGGGTCCCGACCAGATCTCAATGGAATATGGATTAATGAGAACCGCAAATACAATGCGGGAAGCGGTGGATACGCGTCTGATGGTACAACAATAGATATCGATGACACCGCCGTCAGTGGGTCAACCTCGATCAGGTTTGGTCCCTTCACAAGAAGAGAGGGTGTGGCTTTGCCGGGAGGCGCGAGCGACTACACGTTCCAGAACACTCAACCTTCAGGTAGCTACATCGTAGTCAATGTTGGATTCAACGATGGTACCACGAAGACGTTCTATATAGAATACTCTCCATAACAAAACAAACCTGTTCGGCGAATAGCATTCGACAACTGTTTACATCTTCTATTGGGTGGGTGATATTTTTGCTCGTGATGGTGCCAGCCTATCCAATTGGGGACAAGATCACTTCGGGATTACGTTGACTCTCCAAGTGACGAATCAAACGAAGCGAGTTCCAGTAACGGAGACTTTGAATACGTGTTTGATCCGAGAGTCACAGTTCAATCAGGAGTAAAGACTGAAATTGAATTTGATAATTTTAATAGTAGAATAAAAGAAATTAGTATCATTAATTCAGAATCTAACGCAGATATTATGATCTCGCTTCGGCTAGAAGATGGGAGCGTCAAAAAGATATACTTTGATGCGGAGGAACGGATACAGGGCGGGAACGGGAGCGGGGGTAATCCAGGAAGAGGAAACAATTAGAGGAGCTATACAGTCATACACTGATTGAGCGAGTTCGTCTGTATTGAGCAGCATCACATGCGAGTTCCGACAGCACTTCCACAATCGACGTAATTCCCATCGACAAAGCCATATGCCGGCCGCATGAACGACCGTGTATGACCGCAGTCGGGATCGACGGCATCGAGATCTGGACCGGGAAGCTCAAACTCGACCTGCCGGGCACGTTCGCGCCGGAGAAGGGCGACGACCCCGAGAAGTACACGAAGGGGCTCGGGCTCACTAACTCCTCGTTCCCCGACGTGTACGAGGACATCGTCACGATGGGCGCGAACGCCGCGAAGGGGCTGATGGACCGGAAGGGGCTCGAACCCGAGGACGTCGGCCGGATCGACGTCGCCACCGAGTCGGCGTTCGACCACTCGAAGCCCGTGTCGACGTATATCGCCGGCTGCCTCGAACAGGTGTACGACGGCGACTTCACCCACGCCAACAAGGGCGAGCGCAAGTTCGCCTGCCTCGCCGGAACGCAGGCCATTGACGACGCGTACAACTGGATCCGCGCCGGCCGGAACCGCGACCGCCCCGCGCTCGTCATCACCACGGACACGGCGCTGTACGCTCGCGGTGACCCCGGCGAGGCGACGCAGGGCGCCGGCGCCGTCGCGATGCTGATCGACGAGGACCCCTCGATCGTCGAGCTCTCGACGGACCAGGGGTACGGCTCGAAGGACGAGACTGACTTCCTCAAGCCGAACCAGCAGTTCCCCAGCGTCGACGGGAAGCGGTCGGTCCAGGTGTACCTCTCCCGGATGCGCGAGGCCCTCGAAGACTACGAGTCCGTCACGGACGACATCGAGCTGGAAGACTTCGCGTACGCGCCGTTCCACACGCCGTTCCCCGGCATGGTCCGGAAGGCGGCGCTCCTCGCCTACCGTCACGTCATCCGCGATACAGCACACGAGGACGCGCTCGCCGACGAGATCGGCCGCCAGCCCCGCGAAGGCGAGTACGACGACCGGGAGGCCTACGAGGAGGCGATCCGCGGGTACATGGACGAGTTAAAGACCACCGAGCAGTACCAGACGTGGTACGACACGGCAGTCGAGCCGACGCTCGGCCTCTCTCGCGAGGTCGGCAACTGGTACACCAGTTCGGTCCACATTGCCCGCGTGAGCGCCCTCCGAGACGCCCTGACCCGCGACCGCGAGTTCGTCGGCGACACGCTACTCGTCGCTTCCTACGGCTCGGGCGCGCAGGCCGAGATCCACGCCGAGACGATCCGAGAGGGGTGGCGCGCCGAGATCGAGAGGCTCGACATCGACGACCAGCTCGACGCCCGCTACGACCTGACGTGGGAGGAGTACGAAGACGTCCACGACGTCCACGAGTACGACGCCGACCTCGGGCGCGAGGTCGAGGAGTTCACCCAGCCCGACGGGGAGTTCGTCTTCACCGGCTGGGGGCGGATGAACGAGCGCCAGTACGAGTACGCCGAGTAGCGCCGCGACCGCCGCTGACCGGCACGCTCACCGAACCGTGAGTCATCCGCAGCGGCCCGCAATCCCGTGAAAACGGCTCACACGGGTCGTTCGCGATACGATGCTTTTAAACGACGCTGGCGTGAATCGACACCCAATGGTGACCATCTACGACGTGCCGGCCGACGACCTCATCGAGGCCGTCGCCGCCCGCCTCGAGGACCGGATCGAAGAGCCCGACTGGGTCGAGTTCGCCAAAACCGGCGCAGGCAAGGAGCTCCCGCCGGAGCAGGACGACTTCTGGTACGTCCGATCCGCGAGCCTCCTGCGAAAGGTCGCGCAGAACGAGCCGATCGGCATCGAGCGGCTCGCGACCGAGTACGGCTCGAAGAAGCGCGGCTCCAATCGCTACATCGTCCGCCCCGGCGAGCACGAGGGGGGCTCGCGTAAGCTCATCCGTTCGTCGCTCCAGGCGCTCGAAGAGGACGGGCTCGTCACGACCGCCTCCGGCGAGGGTCGCCGCCTCTCCGACGAGGGCGAGGCGTTCCTCTCCGAGGTCGCGACCGAGGTCTTCGAGGACCTCGACCGTCCGGAACTCGAACGCTACGCGTAAACCGATATCTCTGTTTCTGGCCGCTTTACCGCCGTAGCGACTGCTTTCTCGGTCACATCGCACGCGTCTCGCAAGCGGCTGCTTCGTCTCGCGAGTTCGCCCGTTGCGCACGTCGTAAACCAAACACCGCTATACAAAATCTGATATCGGGTAAATCGACACATACGCGTCGGCCTTCTTCTCCTCGGACGCTCTCCTTCGGTCGCTCCCCCGCTACCTTCTTGATCCCGCGTCTCGGAGTGCCGGCGTGAGTCGCGCATGACGGAGTCACGCGTCGGCACGGTCGAACGAATTCACGTCGCCTCTGGGACGGGCGGCGACCCGGAGCCCCGGGAGGCGGTCGAGGCGGTCGCGGACCGCGGGCTCCGCGGCGACCGCTACTTCGACGGCGACGGGATCTACAACGAGCAGTCGGAGTTGGAGCCGAGCGACATCACGCTGATTGAGGCCGAGACGCTTGCGGCCGCGGCCGCCGAACACGGCGTCGACCTAGAGGCGGGCGCGCACCGGCGCAACGTCACGACGCGTGGTGTCGACCTCAGAGAACTCGTCGGCGAGCGGTTCCGGGTCGGCGAAGCGACCGTCGAGGGGACGGGTCGCTGCGAGCCCTGCGGCTACATGGCCGATCTCGCGGAGGAGTCCGACGCGGTGACCGCGCTCGACGGTCGCGGCGGGCTCGACGCCCGCATCGTGGAGTCGGGAACGGTAGCGGTCGGCGACGAGATCGTCTGGTAGCGACCGACCCCGGGTTATCCGGTGTTTTTCATCCCGGCGGCGATGCCGTTGACGGTGAGCCGCAGGGTGCGCTCCTCCTCGTCGGTGCGGTGGGTGCGTCCGAGCAGGTTCGCCTGGAGGAGGTTCAGGGGGTCGACGTAGGGGTTCCGGCGGTCGAGGCTCTCTTCGAGCCACTCGCGGCGGAGCAGCTGGTCGCGGCCGCTGATCGACAACACTAGCTCGCGGCCGCGCTCGTACTCGTCGACGAGTTCGGGGAAGAAGCGCTCGCGGAGCTCGTCGTCGGCGAGGTCGGCGTACTCGGCGGCGATCTCCGGCTCAGTGCGCGCGAGCGCCAGCGAGGCGTTGTCGAGCGTGGTCCGGAAGAACGGCCACTCGTCGAACATCTCGCGGAGCGTCTCCATCCCCTCCTCCTCGCCGACCTCGTCGAGGTAGGCGTCGATCCCCGAGGCGATCGCGTACCAGCCGGGGAGGATGAGCCGCGTCTGGGTCCACGAGAACACCCACGGGATCGCGCGGAGGTCCTCGACGCTGCGCTCGCCGGAGCGGGAGGCGGGCCGGGAGCCGAGGTTGAGGTCCTCGACGACGCTGATCGGCGTCGCCTGCTCGAAGTAGGAGACGAATCCGTCGCTGTTCAGCAGTTCCCGGTACGTCTCCCGGGCGGCGGGCGCCATGACCTCCATCGCCTCCACCCAGCGGTCCGGGACGTTCTCGACCGGCTCCTCGTTCGCCTCCTTCCGGGCGCGGATCTGGGCGTCCAGCATCTGTTCGAGCTCGCGCTCGGCGATCCGCGGGTTGGCGTACTTCTCGGCGATCGCCTCCCCCTGCTCGGTGAACTTCACCTGTCCGGTGACGGTCTCGTTCGGGAGCGCGGTCAGCGCCTCGTTCATCGGGCCGCCGCCGCGCGAGATGGAGCCGCCGCGGCCGTGGAACAGCCGGAGGGTGACCTCCTCCTCGCGGCAGAACCGGGCGATCCGGCGCTGGTTCTCGTAGAGGTCCCAGTTCGCGGCGAGGAACCCGTTCTCCTTGTTGGAGTCGGAGTAGCCGAGCATGACCTCTTGGACCTCGTCGCGTGCCTTCAGCGCGGCCGCGTACGCCTCGTTCTCGAAGAGGGTACCGAGGATGCGCTCGGCCCCGTTGAGCGCCGATTCGGTCTCGAGCAGCGGGACGACGTCGACCGCGCAGTGGTCGGGTAAGGAGACGACACCGACCTGGTCGGCCAGGAAGAGCACCTCCAGCACGTGGCTGGGTTCCTCCGTCATCGAGATACAGTAGGTGTCTATCGCCTGCTGGCCGTACTCGTCCTGCCAGCCCGCGAACGACGCGAACCGGCGGAGGACGCGCTCCGTCGTCTCGGAGACGTCGCCGGGTTCGTCGACGTCGACGACCGGGTCCTCTTGGAGGATCGCCTCGGTGAGGAAGTCGACGCGCTCGTCTTCGTCCATCTCGGCGTAGTCGACGCCCTCGGCCGCGACCGCCTCGGCGACGGCCTCGGTGTGGTTCTCGCGGTGGTCGCGCAGGTCGAGCGACGCCAGCGTGAGCCCGAACGTGTCGACCTGCCGGCGGAACGGCTCGACGAACGACTCCAGCACCGACTCCTGTCCGTCCTCGCGGAGCGACTCGGCGATCACGTCGAGGTCGTCGAGGAACGCGTCGCCGTCGGGGTACTCGCCCGGCCGGACGTCGTTGACGCGGTCGAGGCGCTCGCGCATCAGCCGGAGCTTCTGCCGGTACGGCTCGTCGGGGTACCGCTCGCGCGCCTCCTCGACGACGGTCGGGAACCGCTCGGCGTCGGCCGCGAGCGACTCCGCGAGCGCGTCGCCGTCGGCGTACCGGTCGCCGTCCTGGCTCAGCACCGCGGAGAGCCGCTTACAGCGGTCTCGGTACTTCTCGACGGCGACCTCGCGCTGGCGTTCGAGCGTCTCGTCGGTCACCTCGGGCGTGACGAACGGGTTGCCGTCGCGGTCGGAGCCCGCCCACGAGCGGAACTCGAAGAGCTTGGGGCAGTCGACGTCGTCGTACTCCTTCGAGATGGTCTCCTCGAACTCCTCGTAGGCGTCACCGACGACGTCGAACAGCGTGTTCTCGAGGTACCACTGGACGTTGCGCGCCTCGTCTTCCGGCTCGGGGGCCCGCTGGCGAACCTGTCGGGTGCCCCACAGGCTGGTTACCTCGGCGGTGACGTCGCGCCAGACGGCGCGCCGCTCGCGGTCGGTGAGGTTGCGCTCGTCGAGCTCGCCGAGGTGGTTCGCGATCGAGCGGAGCTTGGACTTCACGGTTGACCGCCGGGCCTCCGTGGGGTGAGCGGTGAACGTCGGCTCGATGAGCACGTCGGCGAGCAGCTCCTCCAGTTCGTCTGCGTCGACGCCGGCCTCGGCGAACTCGGCTATCGTCGCGTCGAAGGAGTCGTGGAGGGCGGTCCCGTCGTCGGCGTTTCGGACCGCGCGGACGCGCTCGCGCTCCTCGGCGAGGTTGATGAGCTCGAAGTACGTCGTGAACGCGCGGGCGACGACCTCCTCGCGTGTCGTCGAGAGGTCGGCGACCGCCTCGTGGAGGGCGGCCCGGTCCGCGGCGTCTCCCCGCCGGTAATCGATCGCCGCGTTCCGCAGCGTCTCGACCGTCTCGTACGCGTCCGTCGACGCCTGTGCGGCCAGGACGTCTCCCACCAGCGCCCCGAGTTCTCGAACGTCCGTCCGCACGTCCCGATTATGCAACTTCATACCACAGACAGTTCGGTCGGGATCGGTTAAATCCGTGGGCTAGACGAATGCTTGCCCCGGTTCCGAGTAAATTCGATCACGAACGTTCCTTGCCGACCCCGGCCGGAGGCGATGGCGGCGGCGACTCGTCGGTCCCGGGCGCGGCCCGGTTCCGAAGCGTCGCCGTCGACCCGGAATGGCTCCGATTCTCGCCGCTGTGGAGGGTTCGTCACCCTTTTTACCGATCCAACCTCAGTAGCGAGCATGAGTGCGTCCGATAAGTATCCGTCTGAGTCCGGGCGGCGACGCTTCGTGAAGGGCGTCGTCGGCGGCGCGGCCCTCGCTGGGGTCGGCGCGATGGGGTCGGCGACCGTGAACACCCTGACGACCGCCGGCGGCGTCGGCGGCGGGTCGACAGTCGCGAAGACCATCGCGCAGACCGGCGGTCCGGCGCCCCGCGGGCTCCCGCAGATCCCCGTTCAGGTCAACGATGACGGGTACATTGAGGGCATCTGGCCCGAGACGACGACCATCACCCAGGAGGGACAGGAGATCGAGGTCGCACAGGAGGATCTCGGCGGGACGACCTACTCCGGCGCGTGGTTCCAGTACTGCGGCGTCGAGTCGCAGGAGAACGTCCAGCCGAACTTCGAGTCCGACAACCTGTTCCGCGCCGCGAGCGGCCCGCCGTACGACTGGCAGTCGAACACCTACTCGGGCGGCGACCGGATCCACATCGACGACTTCGACGACTACGAGGAGTGGGGGAACGGGATCGGCAGCGACGGCGTCGGCAAGCCGGCGATGACCACGTGGCGCTCCGAGGACTCCGACACGAACCTCAACGCGATCGTGATCCGCTCGCCGGAGATCGAGGAGGCGGCCCAGAACGACGAGTGGCTCCAGGCCTCGACCGATCAGGGGTTCATGGCGTACCTCAACGTCTGTACCCACTTCTGCTGTATTCCGGGCTACAAGGAGCTAGAGGAGTCGGCCCGCTACGACGCCGCCGACGGCTCGTACTGCGTCTGCCACCAGTCGACGTACGACCCGTTCACCATCGAGGAGGCGCTGTTCATCGCGCGTCCCCGACCCGAAGAGTAATCCCAGCCTGAGGAGTAACCCCGCCCTGTCGCGGCTCCGCCCTCTTCTCCGCTCGTCCCTCGGACGTCTCGTGTAAGTCGTCGCCGCGCTTTTCACCTCGCTCGTCCGAGGGAATGACATGAGCGACGACCCCGCTTCCGACGAGTCCGTCTCCAAGGCCGCCGGCGACGACGACCGATCCGCGGCCGCCGGCGGTGCGGACGCCCCCGCGAGCGACGACTTCGAGGCGGAATTGGCCCGCGCCCGCGACCTGCTCGACGGCGACGACATCGACGCGGTCCACGTCGGCGTCGTCCGCGACGGCGAGGTCGACACCACGTTCGCCCAGCGCACCGACGACGACCCGGAGGGGGCGGGACTCCGCGCGCTCGCGCTGCTCGCCGCACACGTCAGGCTGGTCGCGGGCGAGGCCGGCGTCGAGCCCTCCACCGTCGCCGGCGACGCCGCGACGCTCGCGGGGCAGGTGGAACAAATCCCGACGGACACCGAGCAGATCCCCGATGAGTAGCGGGCCGGCTCGTCGTCGCCGGCTGTCTCCGGCGCCGGTCTACTCGGACCCGCCGGACTCCGCCGAGCGGATCCGACGGAGCTGGTGGGCCACGCCCGCGAGCGCGACGAGCAGGACCGCGAGGTTGAACACCGCGAGCGCCACGGACTGGTAGGCCGGATCGAACCACGTGCGGATCGCGTTGCCGGACTGGCTGTAGAACCCCCAGCCAGCCACGACCGCGAGCAGCGACAGCACTGCCAGCCCGACGCGGTCGAGCAGCCCGCGGAGGTCGTCGGTCGAAAGGCGGCCGAAGCCGCCGGAGCCGGCCGGCTCTGTCCAGTAGTCCGTGTCGGTCTCTTCCGGGTCCGTCCGGTCGGGACCCGTTTCCGTGCGGTCGGTCGCGTCGGTGTCGTCTGTCATTGGCTGTGGTGGGTCGCGGGTGCGGTCGCCGTCGGCAGTCGCGCGGTCGTCGCTCGGGCTGTCACGTGGCGGTTCGTCGGTCGCATCGGCACGCGGCGGTTCGTCAGTCATCGTCGCCTCCGTGCGAGCAGCGCCGTGACGACGAGCGCGACGAGCGCGACGAGCGGGCCGAAACCGGGCGTCGCGTCGCCGCTGGCGCCGCCGTCTCGCGTCGCTCTGTCGTCACCGGCACTGTCGCCGCCGACGCCCCCCTCGCCGCGCTCGAAGTCCTCGACGGTGAACTGCACGTCGCGGACCGTCTCGTTCGCGGAGAGGGTCTCCTGCGGGTTCAGGTTCGCGACGCCCTGCGTCTCGTCGACGAGCACGTCGTCGTCGAACAGCGCGGCGTCGACGTAGTAGTTGTAGCCGTTCGGCACCTCGACGGTCGCCGTCACGGTGTCGGTGCGACCGGGGCGGACGGTGCCGACGGTCTCCGTCGCCTCCCCGGCGATCACGTTCGACTCCGCCTGCCGGAGGTAGAGCCGGAGGTCGACGTCGTCGCTCGGCTCGTCGCCGCGGTTCGTCACGGAAATCGACGCCGACAGCGTCGCCGTCTCGTTGTCGGCCTCGGTGACGCTCACGGCGACCGTCGGCCAGACCGTCCCGTCGGTGAAGCCGACCCTCGTGTCCGCGTAGTCGGGCGTGAGCGCCGCGACGCCGCCGACGCGAGTGGTCTGTTCCTCGCGGCGCTGGCCGTCCGCGAAGACGACCGTCTCGATGCGGTAGCCCCCCTCGCGCTCGACGTCGACCGTGCCGTTGACCGTTTGCTCCCCCTCGAAGTCGACGTCGCCCACGTCGACCGTGGTCTCGTCGACGAGGAGGCCGGACTCGCTGCCGATCGCGCGGTGGCGGACCGTGACGTTCTCGACTGTCGAGCCGCGGTGGCGGAGGTCGGTGCCGAGCCGGAGCTCGGCGGTCTCGCCGCGCACCTCGCCGGGCGCGACGGTCGCGCCGGCGACGTCGATCCGGCCGGGCGGCTCGTTCGTCTCCCGCGGGTCGGTGATCGCGCCGGGGACGGCGACGGCGCCGACCGCGCTCGCGACGAGGAGGGCGGCGGCCGCCGCCAGGAGGGCCGTGCGGGTGTCCATACGCGACCCCTCACGAGCGTCATATAAGTGCTTTGTCCAGTCGGCGTCTGCGCTTGGAACCGAGCTCAGAGGAGGCGATACCGCCCGTTCGACTCGGTGAGTTCGCCGCGGTGCGCGAGGCGGGTCAGGATCTCGCGGGCCGCGTCGGCGGGGACGCCGTCGGCCGCGGCGCGATCCACGACGGCCGCCTCTGTCGGGTCGTCGAGGGCGTCGACCGCGTCCCGGACGACCTCGGTGCGGCTCCGGGAGCCGCCCCCGCCGCCCTCGGCGCGCGAGGCGGCCTCGTCGACGGCGTCGGCGTCGATGCCCGACGACTCGAGGTACTCGCGGTCGCCGATGCCGGCGTCCTCGACGGCGGCTTCGAGGTCGGCGACGTGGTCCACCTCGGCGAACGCCGCGCTGTCGCCGCGCTTCTTGGCGAGCAGCGCGGACCGCGCCTGGCGGGCCGCCGCGCGCTCCTCGGACTCGAAGAAGCGCTTGAGCTTGGCGGTCCGGTGGGTCTTGCCGCACCGCGAGCACTTCGCCGTCTCGCTCGTCTCCGGGTCCGTGACCAGCCACATGTTGGCGCACTCGTTACAGCCGACGACCGCGTACATGCGACGGGGTTCGCCGGCCCCGAAGTTGAACCCTCGGCTCCGAGACGCGGCCGGGCTCTCGACAACCCAACACGATGCCGTGGCGCGTGCCTCCGAGTGGCCGCCTCCGGCGGCCGCGAGGAGCACGCGCGAGGGAGTCGCGAGCGAAGCGAGCGACGAGGCTGGGGAGGCGTGAGGCGCGGTGCGGGGCGGGACTCGAAGGGGCAGTCGCGAGGACGACGCAGGCGACGTAAGCACCGCAGCGAGTGAGCGAAGCGAACGAGCGAGGAGCGCAACGAGCGTGCGTCGTCCTCGCGACTGGGGCTTCGGCGGTGTTCGCCGTCGATCCGCCACCAGTCATTTATAAACAAGCGACTGTGGCTTCGGCGGTGTTCGCCGTCGATCCGCTATCAGCCAGTTATAACTGAACGGATACGGCGGCTATCCACCGATCGGCGACCTCGATTTATCACCTAACGACTCGGCACTGACCAGCAACGACTACGGACTCCGCTTATCAGTCTGATTCGATCTCGTTCGCGGCCGCGAGCACCTCGTCGTGGAGTGCGCCGTTCGAGGCGACCAGCCCGGTCGAGTCGTGCCGCCAGCGGTTCCCGTCCAAGTCCGTCACGCGCCCGCCGGCCTGTCGGATCGCGAAGACGCCCGCCACCGTGTCCCACGGGTTCGCCGCGACGTTCGTGATCGTCCCCTCCAGCCCGCCGGCGGCGACGGTGGGCAGGACCACCTGCGCCGCGCCGAGCCGGCGCATATCGCCGAAGCGGGTGACAATCGCCTCGCAGGCGCGGGCGTACTCGTCGCGGGCGTCGTATTCCCACCAGATCGTCGGGTCGACGGTCGCGTGCCGGGTCTCGGTCACGCCGCTCACCGCGATCGGTTCGCCGTTGCGGTACGCGCCCTCGGCGTCGGCGATGTAGGTGTCGCCGAGCGCGGGCGCGACGATCGCCGCCGCCACCGGCTCGCCGTCGACGACGGCGGCGACCGCGGTGGCCCACACGCGGATGTCGCGGACGTAATTGTGGGTTCCGTCGATGGGGTCGATCACCCACGCGGGGCCCGACTCGGGGACCGTCTTGCGCTCGTCCTCTTCCTCGCCGACGACCGCGTCGTCGGGGTACGACTCGCGGATCGACTCGATGACGGCGCGCTGGGCGGCGCGGTCCGCCTCGGTCACCACGTCGTCCTCGCCTTTCGTCTCCACCGCGATGTCGCTCCGGAAGCCCTCGTTCGCCACCGCGGCGCCCGCCTCCGCGGCACGCTTCGCGACCGCGGCGCGTTCGTCGACGTCGTCCGTGCGGGCCGCGGGAGCGGGGACCTCCTCGCGCCCGCCCGAATCGGCGCCGCGCTCGTCTGCGTCGGTCATGCGCCCAGTCGACGCCGCCGCGGAGTATAAACGTCGGTTCGACGCGGGGCGCGAGCCGAAATTAACTCAGTTCCGAATCCGAGTACATTTAAGTAGGTCGGAGTCGGACAATTGGATATGAAACCCGAGGAAGCGGTCCGTCAGCTCGAGTACACCATCGACGCCTCGCTCGACGAAATCGGACAGCGCGCCGCCGCGGGCTACCGGCCCACGTTCGAGCGCGTGGCCGAGCGCGCGGACGGCGGTGCGGTGTACGACCTCGCGGGCGAGCTCTCTCAGGAGGTCGTCGACGGCTCCTGTCCCTCGCCGGCGGAGGCGAACGCGGCCGCCGAGCGCGTGCTCGACGACTGGGCGTACACCGACGGCGGGGAGTAAGAGAAACTAATCTTTTCTCCGACCGACTTCTCGACACGGTAGGAAACCCGACTTCTCAGGGGTTGTGCCGGTCGTGAGTTACCCGCTCCCGTTGCGGTAGACACATCATTTCCCAGACAACCGGACATCCTGTACCCGGAGCGTGCGGCGTCGTGTCAGCACAACGTGTGTGAAACCGCAGTTCGAGAACGGTTATGACGGGTAGTGGTAGATGTATTCACAATCTGAACTGATGTCGAAGCGACTACTGCGTGTAGGGCGATGGGACAACTCAAAAAACCGGATATCCGAGACGGCCTCCGGGTGGTCCCCGAAGTACAACGTGAGATTAGTTCAGTACCTGTTGCTATCTAAGTTGATCTCCGAGGTGATGTTATCGCTTAGCCCAATGGCCGACTCGGAAGTGGTAGCGTTGACGAGGAACCGCGTATTCGGAACACTATCGTTCACGACGTCGAAATTATCAGTGACTGCCCGCACAGTAACTGGAACTGTCTTCCCAGACGGGATCCTAACGTAACCCGTGTCATTGATTTCAAGGAAGTTGTACGGGAAGCTCGCACCGGCCTGTAGCGCGAACGTCGACGGATCAGACGGGGTTCCGTAGTTGTCGCCGGTCGAGGGAGCGGAATCACGTCCAATAAGACCGACTTCGCCGGAATTGAAGCCCGGAGCCGTCGTCGAAGCGGCGAACTGTACGTCAAGGCCTGCGGGTACGGTGGTTCCTCCGCTGAAGCCGTCAGTATTTGTCTGACTGCCGCTAATATCGTTGTTCCTGAGGGTATTCAGAATCCCCACGTAAAGTTCGCGAGACGAATTATTCTGTAGGGTGAAGGCTGGGCGGATCTCCGTCGAACCCTCGTTGTTCACACCGGCCCCGCTGGCGGCCGCTCCGCTGAGGTCGAGACCGATAATATTCTCGTTACTGTCCGTCACGACGAACTGTGAGTTCGGGTTGGGGTCAAGTCCTAAGAACGCCGCTCCGTCACCAGCGACGTCGACGGACAGTTCGCGGTCAGTTGAAATCGTTTCAACTGCGCCAGTACCAATTGCGGCTGTCGTGCCAACAGCCATCGATCCCATTCCGACGAGGAATTTGCGCCGATCCATATTGTGTTTCACCTGTGTTCGCGCACCCCCGCAACCCGGTCGTCCGGGCCGGGAGCGCTCGGATAATCCATACGGGGCATGGTACTTCGTTATGAAATTCTCGACACGATCACGCGCCGGGCTCGATAACGCGACGTGAGCTCCTCGATGCGAGTCGACCGCCTCTCGCAGTCCGTATCGAGCCGCGCTTGAACCCGACGTGGAGACGCTGAAGCCGGCACCTGAAGCGCTCGCCGCGTCTCAAACACTCCCTGAAAACCCGCGACGACCCCG
Source organism: Halorubrum sp. C191 (assembly GCF_002727095.1). Lineage (NCBI taxonomy): Archaea > Methanobacteriati > Methanobacteriota > Halobacteria > Halobacteriales > Haloferacaceae > Halorubrum > Halorubrum sp. C191. The sequence continues at coordinate 102,783 of NZ_NHNZ01000133.1, forward strand.
CTCCGCGGTTCAACTGTCTCTCGAGGAACCGACGAGCCGAACGTTTTCTCATCACGTTTCTTAAATTAACAGGTTAATTATCCAACCTATTTATGATAGACACAATCACACATTATAAGCGAAAATCGCCGGTTCACGGGAGGGGGACCCGCCGGCGCGGAACCAGGTGATCACATCGATGCTCTCCACAGCGACAACGACCTACGGGGCGGGGCGAAACGGCGGCGGCGAACTGTCCGAAGACGAGATCTTCAAACTGCTGTCGAACAGGCGCCGCCGGTTCGTCATCCACGCGCTCAAGCGCGCGGACGAGCCGGTCGAGGTCTCGGATCTCTCCACGCACGTCACCGCGTGGGAGCGTGGCGTCGATCCGGAGGAGGTCCGGTACGAGGACCGACGGAACGTGTATAGCACCCTCCAGCGGACGCACCTGCCGAAACTGGAGGAGAAGAACGTGGTCACGATCGACGACGAGGAGAACCTCGTCGCGCCGACGCCCGAACTCGAGGAGCTCGACATCTACGTCGAGGTACTCCGGAGCAGAGAGATCCCGTGGAGCCTCTACTACGTCGGGCTCGCGGGCCTCGCCGCTTCGCTCCTGCTCGCCGTCGCTACGGGAACGCCGGGGTTCGCCGGGCTCGAAGCGATCGACGTGGGAGTGTTCACTGCAACCGTCTTCGGAATCTCTTCGGTCGCTCACCACGTGATCGGCCGCCAAGCACGCCTCGGAAACACGGAGAAACCACCCGAAATCCGCCGGCGAGAATGAGTATCCCGGCCCGGATGTCGTCGACCCGCGTGCGGCCCCTCCGCGCGCTGAGCCTCGTGCTCGCGTTCACCGCTGCGGTCGGACTGGTCTTCGGCACCGCCGGATTCACCGCGATGGAGGCCGAGCGGGGGCTCGCGGTCACCGTGACGAACGACACGAGCGCGTACCTCGGCTACGCGCCGCTCAGCGACGAGGTCCACGACGGTGAATCGATGTCGGTTGTCGAGTATCGCAACCAGCTCGGGAATGATCTCGACGAGTTCGATGTCGATGTTTCGATCGCGGACCCCGAATCGACGGACGCCGCGATCGAGTCGGTCGAGACGCCTTCGTCGCTCGAAGCGGGAACCGCCTCGGTGGTCAACGTCACGCTGCGCTGTCCCGAGGAGGATACTGTCCGACTCTCGTTCGAGACCGACGCGAGCGGCGACGGCCTCAGCGTCTCGTTGAACCGAATACACACCGTGACCTGCATACCGAGGGGATCGACGACAACGGGAGACCGGCACGCGGGCGTCTCGAACGCGTCCGCCGCTGACGGACGCGACGGTTGATTTCGCCTACGCTCGATCCGCACACGGTCCGACCCGCACACGGCCCGGCCCGCCTACAGCTCGATCCGCTCGCCGATCTCGGGCGCGCTCGCCTCGAAGCCGTCCGCCCGCAGCTCCGCCGCGAACGCCTCGCAGCGGTCGCCGTGGTTCACCAGCACGCGCGCCCCTCGATACGACTCGAGGAACGACTCCAGCCCCTCGCGGTCGGCGTGCGCGGAGAAGTCGTACGACTCCACGCGCGCGCTCACGAGCCTGACCTGCCCGTTCAGCTCCAACCGCCCGCGCTCCTGTAGCTCGCGGCCGGGCGTCCCCTCCACCTGGTACCCCGTGAGCGTCACGAGGTTCGTCGGGCTCGTCCTGATCTCCGGGAGGTACGTCTGGACCGGGCCGCCCGCGAGCATCCCGGAGGTGGTGACGACCAGCGCGCTCTCGGCGGCGACCCGCTTCCGCTGGCCGTCGCGGCCCGTGACGACGCGCGCCTGCCCGACCGCCTCCCCGAACGCGTCGGCGTCACGGAGGAACGACGGGTACCGCCGGAGCGTTTCCGTCACCCCGACGCCCATCCCGTCCACGTACGGCGTGAGGTCGTTCGCGGCCGCGACGAGGAGCATCTCCTGCGTCCGGCCGATGGCGAACGCGGGCGCGACGACGGTGCCGCCCTCCCAGAGGGCCCGCTCGACGCGCTCGGCCCACCCCGACTCCACCGCGGCGCGGTCCTCGTGCGTCACGTCCGCGTAGGTGGACTCACAGATCACCGCGTCGGCGTCGGGGCGCGCCGTCGTCCCCGCGACCAGCCGCTGGTCGTCGGTGTGGAAGTCGCCGGTGTACAGCAGCCGAGTGTCTCCGTCGTCGACGAGGACGTGCGCCGAGCCCGGAATGTGCCCGGCCGAGAACAGCGTCACCTCGTAGCCGCCGCCGTCGATCCCGCCCGCGACCGGGAAGGGGTCGCCGTAGCCGTGTCGCACCTCCACTTCGCCCAACCGCGCGACGTGCTCGGCCCCGAACGGGCACAGCGGGCTGTTCCCGTGGAGCTTCAGCGTGTCCTCGGCGAGCGTCCGCGCGAGCTCCCCGGTCGGCGGCGTCCAGTGGATCGGCGGGCGGCGGTCGCCCTTCAGCAGCGCGGGGACCGCACCGACGTGGTCGAGGTGTCCGTGCGAGACGACGACCGCGTCGGGCTCGGGATCGCGAACCGGGTACTGCGGCGGCTCCGCGGTCATCAGTCCGTAGTCCACGAGCAGCGCGTCGTCGACGAGGAGGGCGCTCCGCCCCACCTCGCGGGCGCCGCCGAGGAACTCGATCTCCATCGAGGGACCGTAGCGGCCGCTGGCGTTAGTGTCCGTCGGTCGGTCGAGCGGCGCTGTCGACCGCAGTGAGTCACTCACTCGGGCGACCGACCTCGCCGACCGCGGTCAGTCGATCCGCTCGGCGGCGTCGCGCTGGACGAGCGGATCGACGTTCTCGACGGGCAGTGAGACCACGTCCTCGCTCGCGAGCTCGTACTCCCGCTCGTCGACGCCGAAGATCGCTCCCACGTCGCGGGTGATCCGCACCGTGGCTCGCTCGGTGGGCCGGTCAGGCTTCGAACCGGCACCCGGCTCCGCAGCCGCGTCCGATCCGCCCCCTGCCGGCGACTCGGGGATCGCTCCCCCGTCCGTCGTCGCGCCGGGGTCGGCCCCCTCGTCCGTGTCTCCCGCGGGGCGATCGCCCGGGACCGTGCCGCTGTCGCCGATCGTGTCGTCGGCGTCGGCCGCGTCGTCGGCCCCGACCGCTCCCGGAGGCGCCGGTTCGGGGGGCACCGGCGTCGGACCCTCGCCGCCGTTGGACGCGGACTCGGGGTCGGGCGCCGGGCGGTCCTCGTTCGGCTCCGGCTCGGCGTCGGCGGAGGAGTCTCCCCCGTCGCCGCCCATCGCGCCGGCGAGGGCGCCGGCGTCGCCCGACGCCGTAGCGGCGTCCGACGGCTCGGGTTCCGGGTCGGCGGGAGCCGCGTCCGCGTCCGACGGCTCGGGGCCACCGTCGGGTGAGTCGGTGTCTGCCCGACTCGGGTCCGGCGTCCTCGCTTCGGGGGCCGAGGACCCCTCCTCGGCCCCGAGCAGCCGGTCGTCGCTGTCCGCGGTCGCGGACTCGTCCGGGACCGGCGACTCGCCCGCGAGCACATCGAGCACCGCTGACTTGTTCGCGCTGATGCGCTCGACGAGGTCGTCGAACAGCCGCCGCTCCTCGGCCGTCATTCCCTCCTCGTCGACGGACATGTCGGCCGCGGCGAAGGAGGCGAGCTTGACGACCTTCCCGACCCGGCGCTCGTAGAGCGCCTCGGCGACCTCCTCCGCGGTCTCCACCTCGTCGGAGAGCCGTCGGACATCGTCGTCGGAGAACGGGTTCTCGACCTGCTCGGCGCGGCGGTCGCGCGCGGCGCGCAGGTCCGCGACGTACGCGCCCACGTCGTCGTAAAACGAGTCCCGCAGGTGCTGGAGGCTGTCCTTCCGGCGCTCCTTCGCCTGCGCGGATCGGAGTTCGTCGAGGTTCATTTGTCGTCGGTCATCGTTCGGGAGCTTTCCGCGCCTCGCCGCGGGCCATCAGGAAGGCTCCCGCGAACTCGGGCACGGTGTTTCTACCGGATTCAACTCTGACGCGCTCGCCGTTTAATTCTACCGTCCGATCCGCGTCCGTCTCGATCCGGATCTCGCGGCCGACGAACCGGTCCGGAACCGCGTCCCGGAGCGGGTCGAAGTCGGCAAGCTCGTCGCGGTCGAGCGGCGTGACGACGAGCGCGGAGCCGCCGTGGAGCGTCCCCGGGAGCCGGATGAGCCGCCGGGTATCGGTCGTCACCGGCTCGTCGATCGGCGCGGCGTCGGTCGCGGCGACGCGCGCGGCGAGCGCGGAGACGAGCCGGCGGACGCCCGGCCCGCCGGCCTCCACGTTGCCCTCGCGCACGGCGGTCGGGTTCCGGTCAAACGCGCCGAGGATCGTCTCCGCGCGCCCCTCGCCGATCCCGTCGAGTTCCATGAGGCGCTCGCGCGCGGCCTCGTCGCCCATCTCGCGGAGGTCGTCGGCGTACTCGACCAGCGCGTCGTGAACGCGCGCGCCCCACCCGCCCTCGGTGCGGAGGACGCGCTTCGTTGTCCCCCGGTCGGAGACCGTCCGGATCAGTCCGTCGCTGTCGAGGTCGATGGCGCGCACGTAGTCGACGATCTCGCGGCGCGCCTCGCTGTCCAACTCCCGCACGCTCTCGTCTCGGACGTGGACGTGGTAGCCCCGCCCACCGGAGAAGACGACCGTCACGTCTTCGAACGCGAAGTCGTCGTCGATGAAGTCCAGCAGCCGCACGAGCGCGTCCTTACACGCCGCCAGCATCTCCGGGTAGGAGGTGGTCTCGGGGTCGACGCCGGGGAGGTGGTCGGCGTCCAGGTCGAAGACGAGGTCGGCGTTCCGCCACCCCTTCTGCCCCATCGTCGTCGCTCCGGGGTCGTCGTAGCGCGCGGCCGAGAAGTAGGCGTGCCGGGGCGCGTTGTCGGCGAAGAAGGTGTCCACGTCGCCGAGGTCGTACAGCGACTGGTGACGGACCATCGTCGTCCCCGACCCGGGGGTCCACGGGATGTGCCCCCACTCGCGGAGGTTCGCGTCGGGGGGGAGCGACAGCGACACCGACCGGTAGTAGTCGCCGAACCGCCCCCGGAGGTACTCGCGAGTCCGGTCGTCCATTCGTCTCCTCTCGTACCCGCGGTCGACGTATCAACGTTACCGTTCGCCGGTGTCCGCGACAGCACTCATCGAAAAGACGCGGCGGCGCGTGGCGACGAGCGCTCGAAGAGCGCGAGCCGCGAGGCTGGGGAGGCGTGGGGCGCTGCGCGGTACGGGCGCGGCCCCGCGGCTGGGAATTTGCGGTGTCCTCTGTCGAACTACGATCCATATGTGTAACCAGGCGGCCGTGATTTGGCCTCAGGCCCTCTCCTCGTCACTGACCGTCGACAGCATTTAGTCCGGCACCGTCGTCGGCCGAACACGGCCGGCCCCCATGCTCGACGAGACACTCGACCTGCTCATCGACGAGGTCGCAAAGCTGGTCCCCGATGTCGTGTTGGGCGCGATATTTCTGGTGACCGGTCTCCTGACGGCGATGCTCGGCGTGGCGACGCTCCTCAGCGTGGCGACGGTCGGGTGGTCACCGCGGTTCGGCGGGGTACTGACCGCCGTCGGCGCACTCCTCGTGGTCGGCGTGGTCGTCTGGTGGTATCGATGACCCTCCGGATCCGGTGAGCCCTCAGTCAGTCGCGAGAGTCTCGGCGACGGCGCCCCGTCAACCGCTCGACACCCTTCCGGCCACAACACTATCCGGGACCGCTCCGTACCGAGTGGTATGCGTTCGGAAGAGGAGATCAGAGAGCAGTACGAGTTCCTGCGCGAGCAGTTGGACGACGAAGAGATGAACCACCGCGGCGTCGAGGAGCTGTTCGCGCACTACAAGCGCGCGCTCGGCTGGGTGTTAGAAGAAGAACACATGTGAGCGGCGTACAACACGTTTATTACGCTCTACCTGCTATCGTCAGGTGACGCTTCGTCTGGAGGGCCGAAGCGTCAGCGGGGACCAATCGGCAGGCTCGACGCGGCTTTTTTCCGCGTCGGGCGTGCCTTCTTCGAGCGCTAATCCGACAGCGTCCGGCATATCCTGCTTCGATAGCGCCTCGCACGCCCTGATCCGATCGCGCCTCGCCTCCGTCTCGTCGCGCCCGATCGGAGCCGCTCGGTTTCTCTCCGATCGGCGCCCTACTCCGACAGCCAGTCGTTCCTGTGAGCCGCGGGTTCCGGGCACGTATCAGGTAACCGTAACGACTTCCCATCGCCGAATACCCGCTCTATTTCGGATGACAGTTACGGAGTTGACAGAACGAACCCGTCGGTTACGGAGGCGTAGGTGCCGCCGGCTGGTCGTATGAGGACAGATGTAACGGTATATTTATTTATTTTCGGATAATATGTCTAAGCAGTCGTATGTATGACCTCACAGGTTTTCAGCGAGACCTGCTCTACGTGATCGCGGGGCTCGACGAGCCGCACGGGCTGGCCATCAAGGAGGAACTCGAAGAGTACTACGAAAAGGAGATCCACCACGGCCGCCTCTACCCGAACCTCGACACGCTCGTCGAGAAGGGGCTCGTCGAGAAGGGCCAGCGCGACCGCCGCACCAACTACTACACGCTGACCCGCCGCGGCCGCCGCGAGATCGAGGCCCGGACCGACTGGGAAGCCGAGTACATCGAGCACTGACCCGGCCGCCCGCCGCTCCCGCACTCGATCGATAGCCGTCGGCCTCTCTTCTTCCTCGCCGTCTTTGCGATGCTCCCGTCGCGCCGCCTCGAACGGTTGGATTCAAGTCCGCCCCGGCGGAAGCGGAGCGTATGCAACCGGGAGATCGCGTCCGCGTCGAGCGCGGGGGCGTCACCAACGAGGGCGTACTGCTCCCCTCCACGACGCGCGACCACCTCGTCGTCAAGCTGGACGGCGGCTACAACGTCGGCATCGACCGCGAGGCGGCCGATGTCGAGGTGCTGGACTCCGCCGCCCGCGAGGTCGACCCTGCGGCCGAGACCGACGACGAAGCCGACGCCACCTCCGAGATCACCTTCGACGAGGACCTCCCCACCGTCTCGCTCATCTCCACCGGCGGGACGATCGCCTCCACCGTCGACTACCGGACCGGCGCCGTCACCGCGCAGTTCGACGCCGAGGACGTCCTCCGCGCCGTCCCAGAACTCGCCGGACGCGCGAACTACCGCGGGCGCGTCGTCGCGAACATCCTCTCGGAGAACATGGAGCCGTCCATCTGGCGCGACCTCGCCGACGCGGTCGCCGAGGAGATCGAGGCCGGCGCCGACGGCGTCGTCGTGATGCACGGCACCGACACGATGCAGTACTCCGCGTCCGCGCTATCCTTTATGATCGACTCGCCCGTCCCGGTCGTGTTCACGGGGAGCCAGCGCTCCGCGGACCGGCCCTCGTCGGACAACGTGATGAACGCGGTGTGCGCCGTCGAGGCCGCGAAGGCCGAGCATAGCGAGACCCTCGTCTGTATGCACGCCGACCCCTCCGACGACGCCTGCGCGCTCCACCGCGGCACGCGCGTCCGCAAGAACCACACCTCCCGCCGGGACGCCTTCGAGACGGTCGGCGCCGCGCCCCTCGGGCTGATCGACTACGAGCGCGCCGCGGAGGGGGGCGCCGACGGTGACGCGGCCGACGCTGCGATCGAGTGGAACCGCGAGCCGCGCTCGCGGGGCGGAACCGACGGGAGCGACGCGGCCGACGGCGACGCGATCGCGCTTGAGCCCTACCTCGACGGCGACGTGGAGCTGGTGAAGTTCACGCCCGGAATGGACCCGGCCGCGTGGGCGTACCTCGACGACAAGGACGGCGTCGTGATCGAGGGCACCGGGCTCGGCCACGTCCACACCGACCTCATCCCGCGGATCGAGGAGCTGGTCGAGGGCGGGACTGTCGTCGCGATGACGAGCCAGTGCCTCGAAGGTCGGGTCTGCGACCGCGTGTACGACACCGGCCGCGACCTGCTGGACGCCGGCGTCGTCGAGGCGGGCGACACCCTCCCCGGAACCGCGAAGGTGAAGCTGATGTGGGCGCTCGCGAACCGCGCGGACCCCGCCGACGCGATGACGCGTGACCTCGCGGGCGAGCTGACAGAGGAGTCGCGGCCCTGGCGATGAGCGAGGCAGCCGACGACGCCGACGAGGCCGACGCAGCGCCGACCGTCGTCGTCCGCGAGGCGCGCCCGGCCGACGCCGACGCGGTCGCGGCGTTCACCCGCGACACGTGGGGCGAGCGCCACGAGGACTACATCCCTCGCGTGTTCCCGGAGTGGGCCGCGTCCGACGACCCGGACCGCGGCACCTTCGTGGCGACGCTCCCCCCGGACGCCGCCGACGTGGGCGACCTCGACGGCAGAGACGCGGGCGACACGCACGTCACGGGCGACGGCGACGGCGCCGCCGACGCGGGCGACCCCGAGGCGGTCGTCGGCTGTATCCAGGGCGCGCTCCTCAGCGAGTGGGAGGCGTGGGGACAGGGGATCCGCGTCGACCCCGCCGCACGCGGCCACGGCGTCGGGACCGCCCTCTCGGAGGCGGTGCTCGACTGGGCGCGCGGACGCGGCGCGACCGTCTGCCGCAACATGGTGTTCTCGTGGAACGTCATGGGACTCGGCCAGTCGCGCGCGGTCGGCTTCGACCCCGCGACGGAGTTCCGGTTCGCGGAGCCGGCGCCCGACCCGGACGCAATCGACCGCGACGCCGCCGGTCTCGACCGTCTCCCCGACCCCGACCCGAACGCGGCGTGGGCGTTCTGGAGCGACAGCGCCGCCCGCGACCGCCTGCGCGGCCTCGCGCTCGACCCGGACGAGTCGTGGGCCTGCTCGCGGCTCACCCGCGACGAGCTCGCGACAGCGGCCGCCGAGGACCGACTGCTCGCGGTCGCCGACGCCGACGCGCTCGCGGGCTTCGCCGTCCGGACCCGCGTGACGGAGCGCGAGGTCGACGGCGAGCCCACGCGGACCGCGGTCTACGGCGTCGCCGCGTGGCGCGACGTCGACGCGGCGGGCGCGCTGTACGACGCGATCGCCGCCGACGCCGCGGCGGCGGACGCCGACCGCGCTCGCGTGCTGATCCCCGAGACGGTCGAGCACGTCAGCGACACCGGCGCGAACCGCGTGCCGGTCGCGGCGGAGCCGGACTTCGTCATGTGCGCCGACCTCACCGGTGGAGACGGATGACCCTCTTCGGTCTCGCTCTCCCGTGGTCGCTGCCGCTCACGCTCGTGATCTACGGCGTCGTCGTCGCCGCCGCGGTGTGGATCTACCGCGACGCGAGGGCGCGCGGGAGCCGCTACGCGGTCGTTTGGGCCGCCTCGACGCTCCTCTTCACGATCGTTCCGGTGCTGGCGTACCTCTATCTCCACCGCGACGCCGGTCCGGCGCGCTGAATCGGTCGCGCGCGGCACCGGTCCGAGCCCCCCGCCGAACCCCCGGCCGCTTATGTACGCCGACCCGGAACGACCGACGGATGCCCTCCTCTCGCCCGCCCGACGGGTTGCGCGCGCTGGCCCGCGGCCGTCGTCCCCGAGTCCTCTCGGTCGCGCTCGCGAACCTGCTCCCGCTCGTCGGCGTGGTCTCGCTCGGCTGGAACGCGGCCGCGCTGATGACGCTGTACTGGTTCGAACTCGGGATCGCCTCCGGGTGGGCGCTCGTCCGCGCGCTGTTCGCCGGACGCCCGTCCGAGATAGAACGCGACGGGCTGCTCATCGGCCCGCTCGCACAGCGACGGGTCGCCCTGTCGATCCCGCGGACCGGCGTTCAGGTCCGGCTCTCGTCGCTGCTCGTCCTCCCCGTCGCCGCGCCGATCCTCGCGGTCGTCTGGCTGGTCGTCGGCACGCTCACGGTCGGCGTCGTCGTCGAGGAGGGGACCGTCTCGACCGTGGTCGACACGGTCGCGCTCGCGACGCTCGCCCTCTTCATCGGCGAGGGGGTCACGACGCTCGTCGAGTACTTCGGTCGCGGCGAGCACCGGGATCACAGCGCGCAGACCGCGATCCAAGGCGTGTTCGCTCAGGGCGCGGCGATCTTCTTCGGCGCGCTGTTCACCGTCACGATCGTCGGCGCGGGAACGCTGGAGGAGGACACGCCGATCTCTGCGATCGATCCGGACGCGATCGGGATTCCCCTCCTGCTCGGCATCGTCGCGGTGAAGTTCGCTTTCGACCTCGCGAGCCTGTACGGCGACCGACTGGCCGCGTTCGACGAGTCGTCGTCGCTCGATCTGGGGCTCTCCTACGACCCGCCCGCGGCCGAGCCGGTCGACGGATCGCTCGCGGAGCCGACCGAGACGGTCCGCCAGCCCCGCCGCGCTCGTCTCGCCGGGGCGCTGACGACGCCGCTCGGCCACCCGGGGCTCTGGTACATCGGCGGGGGCCTCGCGCTCCTCGGCCTCCTGTTCGCGTTCGGCGGCGACTGGGGGACCGTCGCCCTCCTCCTCGCGGCCGCGCTCGCGGTCCCGCTCGCGCTCGCCGCGCTCGACCACGAACTCCGGCACGGGCTCGTCGAGTACCGCGCCGGCGACGGCGCGCTCGTCGCGCGCGACCGCCTGTCCGGCGCGACGATGTGGCGCGTCGAGCCGTGGGACGAGACGGATCTGCGGGTGGAGCGCCGGCGGCTCGACCGGCGGCTCGGGACCGAGACCGTCGTGATCGAACTGCGCGACGACGAGTACCGGATCCCGGGCCTCGACGACCCGGAGCCTGTCCTCGACGTGTTCGATCGGCGGCCGGACCGGCCGGACGGCTGACGGCTATCGATATCGATACGCGAACCCGAACGCCTAATTGGTCCCGTCTCGCCCGTGGAGACATGGTCGCGACGCTGCCGGACCTCCTCCGACTCGTCGTTGTCCCCGTGTTCGCGTGGGCGGCGATCCGGGACGTCCGGACCCGGCGCCTCCCGAACAGGCTGTGGCCGCCGCTGTACCTGTTCGGCGCGCTGCTTCTGGTCTGGGAGATTGTGACGATCTGGCCTCTCGGGGGGTTCGTGGAGATGCGATTCCTAGTGCGAGTCGCGATCAGTCTGCTTTTCGTCGCGCCGCTGGGCTACGCGTTCTGGTACCTCGGGGCGTTCGGCGGCGCCGACGCCAAGGCGATGATCGCGCTCGCGGTGCTCTTCCCGACGTTCCCGGCGTACGACCTCGCCGGGGTCACGCTCCCGCTCGTCGACACCCAGCTCGGCGTGTTCTCGCTGACGATCCTCACGAACACCGTCCTCCTCGGGCTCGCGTACCCGGTCGGCCTCGCCGTCTTCAACCTCGTCCGCGGCGAGGCCTCGCGGCTCATGTTCTTCGCGCGACCGGTCGCGACCGACTCGCTGCCTGACCGGCACGGGCGGCTGTTCGAGGACCCCGACGGGCCGACCCGGAACGGCCTCGATCTCGACGCGCTCCGGATGTATCTCCGGTGGCGCGGCCGCACGCTCGCCGACGTGCGGGCCGACCCCGACGACCTCCGCGACCCCGCCTCGGTCGGCGAGACGTTCGCCCCGACCGACGGCGGGACCCACGTCGGTCCGCGGACCGACGGGGGGCGCGCAGTTGACGACGCGCCTACCGACGGGGGGCGCGCAGTTGACGACGCGCCCACCGACGGAGGACGGGCAGTTGACGACGCGGCCCCGGACGGCGGGCATGCGGCCGACGCGGAGACCGACAGCGACGCCGACCGCGAGTCCGACGACCCGTGGGCGGCAGAGCGGTTCCTAGACGAGATCGATCACGGCGCGTACGGCACCGACGCCGCGACGCTCCGCGAGGGCCTCGACGTCGTCGCCCGCGAGGACCGCGTGCTGGTCTCGCCCGGGATGCCGTTCGTCGTCCCGATGGCGGTCGGACTCGTCGCCTCGCTGACGTACGGCGACGCGCTGTTCGCGGCGCTGGGCGCGCTCGGGCTGGTGTGAGCCGACACTGACGACGCCATTTATAAACATATGAGCGGTGCGGCGGCGTGTGCCGACGAGCGGCCGCAGGCCGCGAGTCGCACGCGCGAGGGAGTCACTGGCCCCGGAGCGAAGCGGAGGGCGCCAGCGACGAGGCCGGGGAGGCGTGAGGTGCGGTTGCCGTGCGGTCGGGTGAGACTCAAAGGGGCAGTCGCGATTCCCGCTCGCTTCGCTCGCGGGAATCGCGGCTGGGGCTTTGGAGTCGTTCGCCGCCGATCGCCAATCGCTCTTTTATCGGCGAGCAGCTGCGACTTTAGCGGTTTTCACCGCCGATCGGCGATCGACGATCCGTAAGCGATCAACGACGACCTCCCCGTCTCGCTAGCTCCCAGCGCGGAGGGCGGCCGCCGTCAGTACCCGCGTTCCGACCGGGCGCTTCACGAACTCCCCGAGGTCGCGGCCGACGAGGTCGCCGACCCCGCGCTGGGCCGCCACGTCGAGCAGCCGCTGGTCGACGGTGCCGTCGACAACGACGGCTCGCGGCGCGGGCTCGGCCCCCTCCACCGCGTCGAACGCGTCTCCCGCGTCGACCTCATCGACGACGCCGAACTCGTCGCCGAGGAGCCGGGCGCGGCCGGTCTCGCCGTCGACGACCTCGTCGACGTGCGCCGCGATCGACCGCGGTTCGTCGTGCTCGCCGGTCGCGCCGTCCGTCGGTTCCTCGTTCGCGGTCGCGCCGTCCGAAGGTTCCTCGTCCGCGGTCGCGTTGTCGCTAGCCATCTCGTCCGCGGTCGCGTTGTCGCTAGCCATCTCGTCCGCGGTCGCGTCGCCTCCGGACACCTCGTCGGTCTCTCCGGCGGCGTCGTCCGCGACGGTGTCGGTACCGCCGGCTTCTTCGGGAGTTGACGCCGAATCCGCCGGTTCTACTTCGCCACCGGAGGCGGACGCGCCGCTCGTTCCGGCGATTTCGGCGTCGGCGTCCGTCGCGTCGCGCGATTCGGTCGTTGACCCGGCAGTCGGCGGATCGGTCGATTCGGGCGACGGGTCGACCGCGTCGCCGCCCGCGGAACCGCTCGGCACCGCGCCGCCGTCGCCGACGCGCGCGGCCGACTCGGGACCGTCGTCGTCGGGTGCCACGTCGTCGGTAGTCGTCCCGTCGCTGACGGACGCCCCGTCGCCGTCCTCGGGATCCTCGTCGCCGGCGGCCGCTCGGAGATCGCCGGCGTCCGCGAGGCTCGCGTACGGGACCTTCCCGCGGAGCGCCTCGAAGACGGCGTCGCGGTCGAGGTCCTCGACGGACTCGCCGGGCGGCGCGAACGCGACGTAGTCCACGTCGCCCACCTGCGCGAGCTCGCGGAGGATGAGCTCCCCGCCGCGGTCGCCGTCGAGGAACGCGGTGACGGTCCGGTCGGCGGTCAGCTCGGCGACCGCCTCGGGGACGTTCGTCCCCTCGACCGCGACGGCGTTCTTGATCCCGCAGTCGAGCAGCGTGAGCACGTCGGCGCGGCCCTCGACGACGATGACGGCGTCTGAGTCGCCGACGCGCGGCCCGGCCGGGAGCCCCTCGTAGTCGACGATGCCCTCGACGCGGGCGGCGTCGCGCACCTCGTCTAACACGTCGCTGCTCGCGAGGCTCGTCTCCTCGAAGCCGCCCGCGATCAGCTCCTTTGCGCGCTCGACGACCTCGCGGCGCTTGGCCGCCCGTACGTCCTCGATGCTCGTCACCTCGACGGAGGCGTGACAGGGGCCGATGCGATCGATCGTCTCCAGCGCGGCGGCCAGGATCGCGGTCTCGACCTTGTCCAGGCTCGACGCGACGGTGACCTCGCCGAACGACTGGCCGTTCTCGGACTCGACGGAGACGTCGATCCGACCCACGCGCGAGGACTCCTGGAGGTCCCGGAGGTCCAGCTCGTCGCCGAGCAGCCCCTCCGTCTGGCCGAACACCGCCCCGACGACGTCGCTCCGCTCGACGACGCCGTCGGCCGCGATGGTGGCGTGTATCAGGTATTTCTCTGTGTCTTTCATGAGTGGTGAATGGTGATAGCGGGCGGTAGCGCCCGTCCGTGTATCGTTGCGCTCCTCGCGGAAAATAGCTATCGCCACGTCCCTCCGGCAACAGTTATCGAAGAAAATTTCTCTCCGATATGTGTGTTCGAACTTATTCGATAGCTCTTTGTGTTTATAGTCGTAGTTTCATTGTACATGACGCGCTTACGGAGCGATCTCGTTTGGATACCGACGTTCGCGATACTCGTTGCGTTCGCGGTGCCGTGGCCGCTGTGGGGCGTCGACCGCGTCGCCGCCGGGCTCCCGGTGTGGATCTGGTGGCACGTGGCGTGGCTCGGGCTGTGTGCGGGCCTGTTCGCGCTGTTCGTCCGGAGCGGCGCGTGGGAGCGCGGGATGGGCAGGCGGGTGGGGACCGACGCCGTGGCCGCAGATTCCGCGGCCGCCGACACCGTGGCCACAGATTCCGCCGCCGTGGACGGCGCGACGAGCCGCGACCCGTCGGAGCCGACCGGGGGTGACCGCCGGTGACGCTCGGCCTTTCGCTCGGCGTCGTCGTCGGCTACCTCGTCGTCGCCCTCGCGCTCGGCCTCGTCGCGTACCGCGTCTCGGAGACGACCGCCGAGGACTACTACCTCGCGAACCGGTCGATCGGCACGCTCGTGCTGCTCTTCACGACCTTCGCCACCCTGCTGTCGGCGTTCACGTTCTTCGGCGGGCCGAACCTCGCCTACCGCGCCGGCCCAGAGTGGCTGATCGTTATGGGGACCTTAGACGGCGTCCTGTTCGCGGTGCTGTGGTACGTCATCGGCTACAAGCAGTGGCTGATCGGCGCTCGTAACGGCTACGTGACGCTCGGCGAGATGCTCGGCGACCGCTTCGGCTCGACCGGGCTGCGCGCGCTGATCGCCGGCGTCAGCCTCCTGTGGCTGTTCCCGTACGTCATGCTCCAGCAGATGGGCGCCGGGGAGGCGCTCGTCGGCCTCACCGACGGCGTCGTCCCGTACTGGGGCGGCGCGGCGCTCATCACCGGGTTCATGATCCTCTACGTCGCCGTCGCCGGACTCCGCGGCGTGGCGTGGACCGACACGCTCCAGGGGCTGTTCATGCTCTCCGTCGTCTGGGTCGCCGCGGCGTGGGTCGTCTCGGCGCTCGGCGGCGTCGGCGCCGCGACCGAGGGGATGCTGGCGGCCCGGCCCGAGTTCGGGGGCTTCGGCGGCGGCGCGTACACGCCGGAGTTCATCGTCTCCACGGCGATCACCATCGCGTTCGGAGTGACGATGTTCCCGCAGATCAACCAGCGCTTCTTCGTCGCGAAGTCGGCCGCGACGCTGAAGCGGTCGTTCGCGCTGTGGCCCGTCCTCGTCCTGCTGCTGTTCCTCCCCGCGTTCATGCTCGGCGCGTGGGCGGCCGGGACGCCGGTCGAGGTGCCAACGGATGCGAACGTGCTCCCGGTCGTGCTCGGCGAGTATACCCCCGCGTGGTTCACCGCGCTCGTCGTCGCGGGCGCGATGGCGGCGATGATGTCCTCGTCGGACTCGATGCTGCTCTCGGGGTCGTCGTACTTCACTCGCGACCTGTACCGACCGCTCGTCGACGCCGACGCCTCCGAGCGACGCGAGGCGTGGATCGCGCGGATCGGCGTGGCGGCGTTCGCGACGCTCGCGTTCGCCGCGAGCCTGTTCCGCCCGGGGACGCTGATCGAGGTCGGCGACACGGCGTTCTCCGGGTTCGCGCTGCTCGCGCTCCCCGTGATCTGCGCGCTCTACTGGCCGCGGACGACCCGCACGGGGATGATCGCCGGCGTCGCGGTCCCCCAGGCGGCGTACCTGCTCGTCGTGCTGTCCGCCGTCGTCGGTGCCGTCCCGACCCTGCCGAAGACGGTCCTCGGCGGCTGGGACGTTGCGCTCGGGCTGATGGCGCTGTCCGGCGCGCTCACCGTGGGGGTCTCGCTGCTCACGGCGCCGACCGAGGAGGGCGACGCCTCGCGGTTCGCGGTGGCCGGGGACTGACTCGGCCGATCCCCGTCGGTCGGGATTCGACCGCCGTCGGTCTCACTCGTTCCGCAGGAACCGGAGCGTCTTCGGATCGGGCCCGTCGTAGTACCGGTCGAGCGCGGTCCCGAACGGACCGTCCCCGTCCGCGACCGCGTCGAACAGCGTCATCGACGACCGGAACTTCAGGTCGTCCGGCGACCCGAACACCTCGTGGGCCGACCGCCCCTCCAGCCCGTTGACGATCGCCGTACACTCCCGCAGCCGCGGCCCCAGCGTCGGGTGCGCGAGGTACGCGGTCGCCTCCTCGCGGGAACCGATCGCGTAGCGCTGTGACCTCCGACTGGTCCCCAACCCCTCGACCTGCGGGAACACGAACCACATCCAGTGGCTCCGCTTCCGTCCCGCGCGCAGTTCCCGCTTGGCCGACTCGATCACGCCGGCCTGCGCCTCGACGAACCGTCGGAGGTCGTGGGAGTCGTTCGGGTCGGCCATCTCCTCGGGGACGTTCTCGTCGCTTGTTTATAAGAGTGGCCGGCAGTGCCCGTTCCCGCCGCGTCGAACCCGGCGAAAGCCAAAAGACCGCTTCGCCCCGACAACGCGTATGAACGAGCCCGGCACCGAGGGCGTGCTGTTGGACCAAGAGACGCTCCACGATCGGCTCGACGACGCGTCGCCGTGGTTTCAGGAGCACTACCGGACCTTCCGGGAGTCGATGCTCGGCGAGCGCGACGGGTCCCCGTTCCCCTGCTACTTCGGGATCGAGGTCGAGCGCGAGGGCGACATGCTGTACGCAGCCTGCGAGTCGACCACGGACCCGGCCGCGCTGTTGCGGCTGCGCGATGTCCTCTCAGAGTACCTCGACACGTACCCGGACCACGCCGACCGCGCGCCGCTCGCGGTGTTCTTCAGGCCGCCCGACGACGACCGCGGCGAGGCGCACTACCACGAGCGGCTCTGGCACGTCCTGGAGTTCCTCCACGTCCACGACCCGGAGCCGTGGCCGGACGACATCCCGGTCGACCCCGACACCCCGCGGTGGGAGTTCTGCTTCGGCGGCGAGGCGCTGTTCCCGACCTCGCGCGCCCCCTTCTACGACGACCGGAAGAGCCGCTACTCGCCGGTCGGCTTAGAGATCACCTTCCAACCCCGGAGCGTCTTCGAGGGGATCACCGCCGACACCGAGGCGGGCGAGCGCGCCCGCGAGACGATCCGAGGCCGGATGGAGGAGTACGACGGGGTCTGTCCCCACGCCGACCTCGGCGACTGGGGCGCCGAGGGCGACCGCGAGTGGAAGCAGTACCTGTTCCGCGAGGACGACGACGCGAGCCCGGACGCCTGTCCGCTCGACCCGACGCGCGAACACCCCAAGGCGTCCGAGTCGCTGCTCGAACCCGGCGCGTGGCGGGCGTTCGACGCGGCCGACACCGGGAGCGAATCCGACGCGCCCGTCAGTTCCGGACTCGGCGATGACTGACGACGCGGTCCTCCTCCTCGTCGACTTCCAAGTCGGGTTCGACGAGCCGGGGTGGGGCGAGCGCAACAACCCCGACGCCGAGGCGGTCGCGGCCGCGCTCCTCGACCGCTGGCGCGAGACGGACCGGCCGGTCGCGCACGTCCGCCACGCCTCGACGGAACCCGACTCGCCGCTGCGTCCGGACGCCCCCGGCTTCGCGTGGAAGCCGGAAACGGCGCCCGCCGGGGGCGAGCCGACCTTCGAGAAGTCGGTCAACGGCGCGTTCCTCGACTCCGGGCTCGACGAGTGGCTCCGCGAGGCCGGGTACGAGTCGCTCGTCGTCTGCGGACTCACCACCGACCACTGCGTCTCGACGACGACGCGCGAGGCCGAGAACCGAGGCTACGACGTGCGCGTGGTCGCCGACGCGACCGCGACGCACGCCCGCGAAGCGCCCGACGGGGAGCGGATCGACCCGGAGACCTCCCACCGCGTCGCGCTCGCGCACCTGAACGGCGAGTTCGCGACGGTCGTCGAGAGCGACGACCTGCTCGCCGACCGCTGAGGAGAACCGCCCGCACGGCCCGTCGGTGACGGCGTCGCGGTCGACCTCGAACGTCGAGGAATTCGGTATTCCGACGGAGCCACCAAGCGCGGGGATCTACCGCGACCCGCACAGCAGAGAACGGAGGGACGCCGCGCCGGTCGCGGCCGCTCCGTGCCCCGCACGCGGCCGCCCGGCGCCCGCGAAGGGAAACCTCTTAATGGACTACGCGCGGAGTTCGTGGTATATGAGCAACGGCGATGACGACCCGGCCGACGCCGCGGACGACGGCGAGCCGGCGGAGACGGCCGCTCCGACGCTCCCCGACGACGCGACCGAGGAGTCCCTCACCGAGTACCTCGACGAGATCGCCGACCGCCTCGAGGCCGCCGAGACAGAGGCCGACCTCGACGACGTCGAGGCGCTCTTAGCCGACGCGGAGACCGGTATCGAGGAGGCCGACCTCCCCGAGCCGGACGAGGACGATGAGGACGCGGACGACCCGCGCGGCGACCTCGAAGACCGCGTCGCGGAGCTTCGCGACGGCGTGGACGACGCCCGCGGCCCCTACGGGGAGGACGTCGTCGACGCGATCGAATCCGCCGCCGGGACGGTCGAAGACACGGAGTGGACCGACGACGGGCGCGAGGACGTCGCGGCCGCCGTCGAGTCGTTCGTCGACGCGGCCGCCGACGCGATCGACGACGCGCTCGGCGACGCCGACGAGGATCCCGAGGCGCTTCTCGCGGAAGGCGAGGCGGCCGACGCCGCGGCGCCGGCCCCCGTCGATCAGCTCGTCGCGGCGCTCGACGCGGTCGCCGGCGCGGTCACTGACGCCGACCTCGACGCGGACGACGACGCCGACGACATCGCCGCGCTGCTGGACGCGACCGACGAGCTGGAGGCCGGCCTCGACGACGCCGAGGAGTGGGACGACCTCGAAACCCACGAGCAGCTCCGTGCGCAGGGATACTACGACGTGCTCGGCCACTACAAGGACTTCCCCGTCGAGTGGGCGGCGCTGAAGGAACACGAGGCGCGGGGCAACGTCGACATGATCCTGCTCGCGCTCGACTCGCTCCAGTCCGAGTTCATGGAGCGCCACTGCCTGGAGGCGTTCGAGCGGATGGGCAAGCGCGGCAAGACCGAGGCGTCGGTCGAGGAGATCCTCGGCCGCGCCGAGAAGCGCGACCAGCCCGCGATCCGGATCCTCGGGACGATGGCGGCCGAAGAGGCGACCGACACCCTCGTCGAGTACGTCCCCGAGGACTCGAACCCGCAGCTCCAGAAGGTCGTGTTCAAGGCGCTCGGCGAAATCGGCGCGTCCGAGGCGGTCCAGCCGCTCGCGAACCAGCTCGACCCCGACGGCGACACCGACGAGCTAGTCCGCCCCCACGCCGCCCGCGCGCTCGGGCTGATCGGCGACACCCGCGCCGTCGACCCCCTCGCCGACGCGCTCGAGGCGCACCCGTCCGACGACGTCCGCGCGGCCGCCGGCTGGGCGCTCCGCCAGATCGGCACCCGCGAGGCGCTCGAAGCGGTCGCCGAGCACGCCGACGAACACTCCTTCGTCGTCTCGACCGAGGGCGAGAAGGCCCGGGACGCGCTCGACGACGAGGCGGAACCGGCGCCGACCGCCTGACGCGGCCCGCGTGATGCGGACCGACTGACCCGACCCGCTCCGCCCGCCGTTCGACCGACCCTTTTCACCGATACCGAGGGCACGCCCCTCGTGTCACCCGCTCCGTTCCGTGTCCCGATCCACTCGACCGCGAGCGTCGCCGCCGTCGTCGCGCTCGGACTGCTCGTCTCCGCGGCCGTCGTCCCGGTCGCCGTCGCTGGCGATGCCGGAACCGGCCCGGGAGTCGGCAGACTCGACCCCGGCGGCGCTGCCACCGCACCGTCGAACGAGAGCCCCGAGAACCTGACGCTCGTGTCCACGACGCCGCGGATCGTCGAGCTGTTCCCGAACCCGACGACCGCGGAGAACCGCGGCGAGTACCTCGTCGTCCGGCTCCCCAAGCGCGGGAACTGGTCGCTCGCCGACGGACACCACGAGGCGGAGGTCCCGGCGAACGCCAGTGGCGTCGTCGCCCTCTCGATGGACCCCGCGAACGCGACGCCCCTGCTCGCCGACGAGACCGCGGTCGCCGGCAACGGCGGCACCGGGGACCCGACGCTCCGCGCGCTCGACGACCACTTCCCGCTCGCCGCGTCGGGCGACCGGATCGCGCTCCGCCGGAACGGGACGACGGTCGCCGCGGTCGACTACGACCGCGCGCCCGAGGGACACCGGTGGCGCGCCGACTGGGGGGAGTGGCGACCCCGCGGGTACGAACGCCGGTCGCCGCGTCGGACCGCGAACGCCGCCGTGACGCCGTTCGTTCTCCCCGACAGCCCCGGCCTGCCGGTCGAGCCGCTCCGCGACGCCGAGGACCGCCTGTTCGTCGCCGGCTACACGCTGACCTCGGAGCGGGTCGCCGACGCGCTCGTCGCCGCCGCGGACCGCGGCGTCCGCGTCCGCGTGCTGCTGGAGGGGTCGCCGGTCGGCGGTTTCCCGGCGCGGAGCGCGGAGCTGATCGACCGGTTGACGGCCGCCGGCGTCGAGGTCCGGATCCTCGACGGCGAGGTCGAGCGGTTCCGGTTCCACCACCCGAAGTACGCGGTCGCCGACGACCGCGCGGTCGTCCTCACGGAGAACTGGAAGCGGTCCGGCACGGGCGGGCGGAGCAACCGCGGCTGGGGCGTCGTCGTCGGAAGCGACGACACCGTGGATGCGGGCGGTCCCGGGACCGAGCGCGACGCGCTCGTCGCGGAGGACCTCGCCGCGCTGTTCGCCGCGGACTTCCGGGCGCGGGACGCGCGCTCGTGGCGCGCCTTCCGCGCCGACACCGAGTTCCACGGCGGCGGGCGCGTGAACGGCTCGTACCCGACGCGGTTCGACGCGCCCGCGAAGCCCGCGACGGCGAACGTGACCGTCCTGACCGCGCCGGGGAACGCCGCCGACCGGATCGTCGCGCGGATCGACGCCGCGGACGAGCGGGTGCTCGCGGTCGTGCCGCGGGTCGGCGGTCCCGACGATCGGATCGTCCGCGCGCTCCGACGCGCGGCCGACCGCGGGGTCGACGTCCACCTGCTGCTCTCGGACGCGTGGTACGACCGGGAGGCGAACCGGAACCTCTCCGAGTCGCTCAGAGACGAGCCGATCGCCGTCGACCTCGCCGAGCCGCGCGGCCGGTTCGAGAAGGTCCACGCGAAGGGGCTGGTCGTCGACGACACGGCGCTCGTCGGCAGCCTCAACTGGAATCCGAGCGCGGAGACGAACAACCGCGAGGTGGTGCTCGCGGTCGAGAACGAGTCGGTCGCCGACTTCTACGCTCGCGCGTACGCGGCCGACTGGCGGGGCGGCGGAATCCAGCTTCCGATCGCCTTCGTCGCCGGGTTCGGCGTCGCGCTCGCGGGAGCCGGCGTCGCGCTCGCGGGAGCCGGCGCCGTCGCTCGACGGGAGCTCGCGTTCGGCTGAGAAACGAGGTCGGTGCGAACGGCCGCGGCGGTCGGCTCAGTCGTCGAGCGCGATCGTCGACGAGAGCGCCTCGTCGATCTCCGCCCCCGCCATCTTCTCGACCAGCGTCTCGATCACTTCGCTGCGGCGGCGCTTCACGAACTTGATCGAGCCGACGACGAGGTGGCCGCCCCCGGAGACGCCGGCCTCGGGGAGTTCCTCGTTCAGCTCGGTCACCATGTTCGGGATGTCGAGCCGGACGCCGTCGGACCGGAGGACGCAGAAGTCGGGGCCGTAGCCGATGGTGATGACGGGGTCGCCGGTCTCTTTCACTCTCGTGTCGTGGAGCTCGCCGGTCGTCTTGCCCGGCGCGGGGTAGGTGAATCGGTGCGCGTACTCGTCTAAGTCGATCCGGTAGAGGTGCGCGCCGGAGGCGAGCCGCTCGTGGTCGACGTGGTCCTCGACGGCGTCGAGCTGGCGCTCCACGTCGCGCTCGGCGCGCTCCGAGAGGAACTCGACGAGCTCCTCGTGGCGCGCCTCGTCGTCGCAACCGACGTTGAGCGCGTCGTTGACCAGGGTCTTCCCCTCGGAGTAGCGGAGCCAGTGGGCGGCGTAGTCGAGCGCCTCGCCGATGTCGAGGAGGTCGGACTCGTCGTACCCAGCGCCCTCGGCGAGCGCGACGTAGTCGTCCATCGCCTCCGCCTTCGAGCGGTCGGAGAGGCCGGCAACCGCCGGCACGTGTTCGAGCTCCTCGGTGAGCGACGGGTCGACGAGCCGGGCGAGCTCGACGCACATCATCCCGGTGGTGACCCGGTAGTCCTCGCCGTGGAGGTAGGGGTTCACGTGGGCGTCGAGCAGCGGCCCGACCGCCTCGGGGTCGGGGTGGTGGTGATCGACGGCCGCGATGGGGATGTCGTAGTGCGCGAGGTTCTCGTAGGCCGGCACGTCCTCCTCTGTCGACCCGTTGTCGAGCATGAGGAGGAAGGGGAGCTTCTGCCCGTGGCGCGCGCGGCCCTCCAAGGCGAAATTGAGGTCGCGGGTGACGTCCTCCATCTCGTAGTAGGGCGCCTTGCTCGGGAGCCGCTTGAACAGGTGTCGGGCGGCGTCGGGGTCGCCGTGGACCTCCTCGATGAGGTTCTCAACGGCGAGCTGTACCGGGATCGCGGCGCACATCCCGTCGCCGTCGGCGTGGTGTCGGACACGGATCGGGCGGCCGGCGAGGACCGTCCGGCGGAGCAACCGCGCGAGCTCGCGGAGGTCCTCGTGGATCGGCTCGAACGCCTCCCAGTCGACGAGCGGCTCGACGTCGGCCGGCTCGGCGCGCTCGTCGAGGGCCGCCTCGAAGCGATCGCGGGCTTCGGCGGCGCGCTCGTCGGGGAGCCGCGTCAGCGAGTCGACCTCCAACTGGAGCGCGTTCTCGCGGCTCTCGATCGCCCCCGAGACGTGGACCATGTCGCCGACCTCGACCTCGGGGTACGCCCGGACCCCGGCGGACTCGAAGGCGGCACAGGAGAGGACGCCGGAGGCGTCCGCGACGGCGAAGACGGTGGGACCCCCCGTCTGTTTCGCCTGAACGACCTCGCCCTCGACGGTCACCTCGTCGCCCGGCGTGAGGCCCCGGACCCGAGAGACCGTCGGCTCGTGGGCGACCGTCTCGGTGCGGTAGTCGTCGGGGTCGACGTCGTCGAACGCCACGTCGCCGTTCTCCTTGACCTCGGTGAGCCGGACGATCAGCCGGTCGCCGACCGCGTAGTCGCCGTCGAGGTTCGACTCGTGGACCAGCCCGCTCACGGCGTCGGAGAGGTCGACGAACACGCCGTAGTCGACGACGCCGTTGACTTCGGCGTGGTACAGCTCGTCGACTGCGGCGTCTTCGAGGGTACAGTCCGGCGCCAGATCGTAGACGGTCGGCCGGTCGTCGGCCGCCCCCTCCGCCGCGTCGGCGTCGGGTTCGGGGCTCGAATCGCCCCGCGTGCCGGAATCCCCGGCGAAGTTTTCGCTCATGAGCAGCCTTCGGGAACGGCCGGTGTTAAGCCTGTTCTCTCGTGGGCTCGGGCCGGGAGTCCGCGTCGCGTTCCGCGGTCCGGAACCCCTATGAGGCGACGGCGACTTATCCCGCTTATGCGACTGTTCCGCTCGGACGAGCTCCTCGGCATCGCCCGAGAGACCCTGGATTTCGTCCTCGAGGCGAGCGAGGAGACGCACCCCAACGAGTACATGGGGTTCCTCCGCGCGGACGACGCCCGGAAGCTCGATCTCGACCGGGACGGACAGGTGATCACCGACGTGCTCGTCATCCCGGGCACGGAGTCGAGCCCGACGAGCGCCAGCGTCCGGACACACATGAAGCCGAACGACATGCGCGCGGTCGGGTCGGTCCACTCCCACCCCAACGGCGCGCTGCGGCCGAGCGACGCCGACCTCGCGACCTTCGGGCAGGGGAAAGTACACATCATCGTCGGCGCCCCCTACGGCTGGGGCGACTGGAAGGCGTTCGACAACGAGGGGCGACAGACCACCCTCGACGTCCTCGACGTGGAGGTGCCCGACGAGCACTTCTTCGATTTCACCCAGGAGGACATCGACCGGGAGCTCGACGAGCGCGACCGCGGCGGCTTCCTCTCGTGGTTCCGATGACGCGGGTCGTCGCGCAGGGGACGTTCGACCTGCTCCACCCCGGCCACGTCCACTACCTGGAGGACGCCGCGGCCCGCGGCGACGAGCTCCACGCCATCGTCGCCCGCCGGACCAACGTCACGCACAAGCCCGCACCGGTGCTGTGCGCCCGCCAGCGGCGCGACATGGTCGCGGCGCTCGACGCGGTCGACGAGGCGCACCTCGGCGATCCGGGGGACGTGTTCGTCCCCATCGAGCGGCTCGACCCCGACGTGATCGTGTTGGGGTTCGACCAGCACCACGACGAGGCCGACATCGCCGACGCGCTCGCGGACCGCGGTATCGACTGCCGGGTCGAGCGCGCGTCCGGCCGCGAGCCGAAGTACGAGGACGAACTGCTCTCCAGCGGCGACATCGTCGACCGGATCCTCCGAGAGCGCGGCGGCGAGGCGGACGCGGACCGGGACTGAGCGCTGACGGACGCCGTCCGCTCGGGTCCGCGTTTTCGCCCGCCGCTCGCCGCCGTTTTGTCGAAGCGCGGAACATATATGGGTCCGATTCGTAATTCACGCCACGTGACGCTCCCAGACAGATTCCCCGCGGTGTTGGCCGCGGCCGCGATGGGCGTGTACCTGCTCGTCGTCGTCGGCGCCACCACCTCGCTCACCGAGGCGGCGACCGCCTGCGGCGCCTGGCCGGCCTGCGGGAACGGCGCCGCCCTCCCGACGGCGACCGAGGGGTGGATCGCCCTCGGCCACCGCGCCCTCGCCGCCGTCGTCGGTCTCCTCGTCGCGCTCTCCGCCGCGCTCGCGTGGCGGGACGGCGCCGACCGCCGGGTCAGGGTCGCGCTCGCCGTCGCGCTCGTCGTCTATCCCGCGCAGGCCGGCGTCGGCGCGCTCGTCGCGCTCGGCGACCTCCCGGCCGCGCTCGGCTCCGCGCACCTCCTGATCGGTATCGGAATCTTCGGGGCCGTCCTCGCCGCGCTCGCCTGGTGGCTGGAGGCCGAGACGGGCGACCCGGACGACGCGCCCGACGAGTTCGAACCCGGGACCGACGACCTGCCGCCGGTCGAGGAGGCCCCGGAACCGGACATCCCGTCGGCGGCGCTCCCGCGGCTGAAGGCGACCGCGACCGCGTACTTCCGGCTGATGAAGCCGCGGCTGATGTGGCTGCTCTGCCTCGTCGCCGCGGCCGCGATGGCGCTGGCGGGCGGCTCCGGTTTCACGCCGCCCGTCGTGGCGGCGACGCTCGCCGGCGGTGCGCTCTCGATCGGCGCCTCCGGGACGTTCAACCACGTCCTCGAACGCGACGTGGACAAGCGGATGCAACGCACCAGCGACCGCCCGCTCGCGACGGACCTCGTGCCCGTTCCGCACGCCCTCGCGTTCGGCGGTCTGCTGACGCTCGTCTCGCTCGGCCTGTTCTGGACGGTGAACTCCTTGACGGCCGCGCTCGGGCTCGTCGCGATACTGTTCTACAGCGTCGTCTACACGCTCGTCCTCAAACCGAACACGGTCCAAAACACCGTCATCGGCGGCGCGGCCGGCGCGCTGCCGGCGCTCATCGGGTGGGCCGCAGTCACGGGCGAGGTCGGCGGCGGCGGGGTGCTGCTCGCCGCGGTCATCTTCCTCTGGACGCCCGCACACTTCTACAACCTCGCGCTGGCGTACAAGGACGACTACGAGCGCGGCGGCTTCCCGATGATGCCCGTCGTCCGCGGGGAGACCGCGACGCGTCGGCACATCCTCTGGTACCTCGGCGCGACGCTGGTCGCCGCGGTCGCCCTCGCCGCGGCCGCCGACCCGCTCGGCGCGCTGTACGCGGTCGTCGGCGTCGGCGTCGGCGGGGTCTTCCTCTGGATGGTCGTCCGGCTCCACTACGAGCAGACCGAGGGGGCCGCCTTCCGCGCGTTCCACGCCTCGAACGCCTACCTCGGCCTGTTGCTGTTCGCCGTCGTCTTCGACGCGCTGGTGGTCTGAAACGGTCGATATCGTCGCGAGCGCGCCGCGACCGACCGGGACCTGTCCCTTTAATCCCGTTCGCGTCCTACGCTGTGCCATGACACGCGTTGAAGTCGAGTACTGCGTCCCCTGTGGCATGTTGAACCGCGCCCGAGACGTCTCCGAGGCGATCCTCAAGCAGTTCGGCGAGAGCGTCGACGAGGTCGCTCTGGTGACCGGCGACGACGGCGTGTTCGTCGTCCGCGCCGACGGCGAGGTCGTCTTCGACAAGACCGAAGACGAGTACGACGTCGACGCCATCGTCCGCGCGGTCAAGCCGCACGTCGGCGCGACGGCGTAGTCACTCGGCTGTTCTCAGCCTGGAGACGCCCGAGGAGGACTCTTCGACGGGTTACATTAATCACTGTTCTCACGCCGCAAGCTAATTACGACTCGCCGACAAATCTCGGTGACGATGTCGGACTCATCGGAGCGGACCCGGACCGAGGCGGTCGCCCCCGGCGATCCGGCGGTCGACGCCGCCGCCGAGAACCGGTCGCGGCTCGCGCGGACGTGGTACCGGTCGCGGTTCGGCGTCGGCGTCATCGCCGCCGACGTGCTCCTCACCGTCGGCCTCGCCGCCGGGGCGCTGCTGGTGACCGACGGCCCGTTCCCCGGGTTCGCCGGCCTCGGTTCCGGAGTCGTTCCGCCGTTCGTCCCCCTGTTCAGCCTGCTCGGCGCCCTGGGGTTCGTGTTCACCGCCCTCGTCGAGCGGTTCGACGCCTCCGTCGGCACGCTCGTCCGGTACAACCTCCGGCTGCCGGCCGCCCTGCCGCTCGGCGTCGGGGTGTACCTGCTCTCCGACATCCTTCTCGGCGGGACGACCGGCGACGCGCCCCTCGTCGCCGGCGTCGTCTTCCTCTCGGGACTGTACGTGAACCTCGCGTACAAGCGCCTGGGGGCGTTGGCGCGCCGCCTCCTCCCCGCGAGCGCCGATCGGAGCGCGGGCTCGGGAGACGGGGAGAGCTGACCCCGGCCACGCCGGACTCAGTCGGGGTCGAACACCGCACGCGCGGAGTTGGTCACGACGAGGATGCTGCTCGACGCCATCGCGAGCGCGGCCAGCAGCGGGTTGAGGACGCCGGATAACGCCAACGGAATCGCGACCGCGTTGTAGACGAACGCCCAGCCGAGGTTCTGTTTCAGCCGTCGGTTCGTCCCGCGCGTGACGGCGAACAGTTCGGGGACCGCCGAGAGCCGGTCCTCCAGGAGGACGGCGTCGGCCGCGTCCGCGGCGAGGTCGGTGCCGGAGGCGATCGAGACCCCGAGGTCGGCCGCGGCGAGCGCCGGCGCGTCGTTGCTCCCGTCGCCGACCATCGCGACCGAGCCGTCGGTGCCGAGCCGCCGGACCGTCTCGGCCTTCGCCTCCGGCGGCACCTCGGCGAACACCTCGTCGATCGCGGGGTGCTCCGCGAACCGCCTCGCGGCCGCGGGCGCGTCGCCGGTGAGCACCACCACCCGACGGCCGTCCGCGTCGAGGTCGGCGACCACCGACTCCCACCCGTCGCGCACCTCGTCGCCGACCGTCAGGACGCCGCGGCCGCGACCCTCCCAGCCGACGTAGACCGGGACGTTCCCGCGGTCGCGGGCGGTCGCTCCCGCCTCGCGGAGCGCGTCCGGTATCGGCCAGCCGCGCTCGTCGAACAGGCCGGGGTGGCCGACGACGA
Organism: Halorubrum sp. C191; assembly: GCF_002727095.1. Lineage (NCBI taxonomy): Archaea > Methanobacteriati > Methanobacteriota > Halobacteria > Halobacteriales > Haloferacaceae > Halorubrum > Halorubrum sp. C191. Next base: position 130,366 of record NZ_NHNZ01000133.1, read on the forward strand.
CCTCGTCGCCGTCGACGCGCCCCGCGACCCCGCGGTCGAAGACGTCCACGTCCGTCGCTGACGGGCCGCTCGGGGCGGGCGCGTCGTCGGTCTCGCCGACGCCGTCGGCGGTCGAGTCCGCCGCGGTCGCCGCGCCGCCGTCGGTCGCCGGCCGCTCAACCGTTCGCCCCTCCGAGTCCCCCAGCACTCCGGAGACGATCGCCTCGGCGACCGGGTGGACCGAGGCGCGCTCGACGGCGGCGGCGCGGTCTCGCACGCGGTCGACCGGCGTCCCCGCCGCGGCCGTCGCGTCGAGCAGCCGCATCTCGCCGTCGGTGAGCGTCCCGGTCTTGTCGAGGACGACGGTGTCGACGTCGCTCGCCGACTCGAAGACGGCGTCGGAGACGACGACGATGCCGCGGTTCGCGGCGTCGCGGATCCCGGCGGCGACCGCAAGCGGCGTCGCCAGGCCGAGCGCGCACGGACACGAGACGATGAGCACCGTCAGCCCGACGAGCGCGGCCTCGATCGGCGCCGACCCGAGCGCCAGCGTCGCGGCGGCGCCGACGGTCGCGACCGCGACGACGAGGGGGACGAACACCGTCGCCAAGCGGTCGACGAGCCGCTGGACGCCGGACCGCGAGCTCTGGATCTCCCACAGCAGCCGCACGAGGGTGTCGAGGGTGTTCGCCGCGTCCTCGCCGACCTCGACGACGACCGGCGAGTCGGTGACGACGGTCCCGCCCCGGACCGCGTCGCCCTCGCGTTTCGTGGCGGGGAGGGACTCGCCGGTGACGAGCGCCTCGTCGACAGCGGCCGTTCCCTCGGCGACGGTCCCGTCGAAGGGCACGCGCTCGCCGGGGCGCACGAGCAGCCGGTCGCCGGGGTCGACCGCGTCGGCGGCGACGGTCTCGCCCGCCTCGGTCCGCACCGTCCGGTCCTCGGTCGTCGTCAGGTCGGCGAGCATGCCGGTCGCCCGCCGCTTGATGATCGACTCGTAGTGGTTGCCGGCGGTGACGACCAGGATGACGGCGATGGTCACGTCGAAGTAGAGGTCGGTCCGGCCGACGAACAGCGCGAGCGTGCTGTAGACGTACGAGCTCGCGGCCGCGAGCGACACCAACAGGTCCATGTTCGGCTGCCGGGCCCGGAGGCTCACGTACGCGCCCCGCAGGATCGGGTAGCCGGTGTAAAACAGGACGATGGAGGCGAACACCCAGATCTGCGCGAACAGGTACGTCCCGGAGACGCCGCCTAAGTCGAGTATCGGCTCGTACCCGAAGTAGGTCGGATACAGGAAGAGGACGTACCACAGCATCGCCATCATGCCGAAGAACCCGCCGCCGATCAGGAATCGCACGACCGCGTCGTCGTCCTCCGCGTCCGGGTCCGCGCGGTCGCTCGCCGAGTAGCCCGCGACCGAGAGCCGCCCGGGAAGCTCCTCGGCGCTCACGGCGTCGGGGTCGTAGTCGACCCGGATCGTGTCCGTGGCGTAGCTCGCCTCGGCGGCCGCGACCCCCTCCTGCTCGCCGGCCGTCATCTCGAGGAACGACTCGCAGGTGGCGCAGTGCATCCCGTCGACGTGGAGGAACGTCGTCTCGCCGTCGAACTCGTCGCCCGGCGTCGCGTCCGGCCGCTGCTCGTCGAGGTCGTCGAGGTCCTCGACGTCGTCCAGCGACCGCGCGACGGTCAGACAGCCCCGGCAGCAGAACTCGCCGTCGACGTCGGGCGCGGTGTGCGGGTCGTCCCCAGTCGGGAGGTCACAGAGCGTACAGCCTGTCATTGGTGGTCCGTTCGCGGTCGGTGGGGCGGTCCGCGGACCGGGGGCGGCGG
>NZ_NHNZ01000120.1:0-21498 GCF_002727095.1 Halorubrum sp. C191
GGGCGGCGGGGGCGGAGTCGTCGACCGCATCAAGCGTCGGGTCGACCGCGAGACCGGCACCGGCGGGTTCGTGAGCTTCTTCCGCAACAACGCGACGTACGCGATCCTGCTGGCGATGTGGGTCACGTTTGTCGCGCAGTGGGTCGCGCTGTTCGTCGGCGGCCAATCGCTCCACAACACCCTGTTCGTGCTCCAGTCGGAGGCGGTCACGAACGTCTGGACGTGGGTGACTTCGGTGTTCTCGCACGCCCCGGGACAGCTGTTCCACATCATCGGCAACAGCGTGGTCATCCTGTTCTTCGGCCCCCTCGTCGAGCGCGCCGTCGGGTCGAAGCGGTTCGCGGCGTTCTTCTTCGGGGCGGGGATCGCCGCGGGGCTCGGCCACGTCCTCTTCGCGATCGCGACGAACGCCCCGCCGACGGGGGTCCTCGGCGCCAGCGGCGCCGGCTTCGCGATCCTCGGCGTCCTCACCGTCTGGCGGCCGAACATGCAGGTCCTCCTCTTTTTCGTCATCCCGATGAAGATCAAGTACCTCACGTGGGGGATCGCGGTCGTCTCCGCGCTGCTCGTGGTCACGAGCGGCACGGGCGGCGTGGGCGGCATCGCGCACCTCGCGCACCTGATCGGGTTCGCCATCGGGCTCGCGTTCGGCAAGCGCAACGAGGGGCTCGCCCGCTCCGCGGGCGGCATGGGCGGCGTCTCGATGGGCGGCGCCCGCGGTCCCGGGGGTCCGGGAGGCCCCGGCGGTCCGGGCGGACGCTTCTAATGGACCTCGCGCGGCCCGATCTCCGTCCCGACCCGTCGCTGTCGCGGCAGGAGATGGAGTCGCTCCAGCGCGAGATCGCGGCGGCCGCGGCGTTCGACGACGACCACGCGCTCGACCCGGCCGCCGTCGCGGTCGAGTCGGCCGCCTCGCTCGCCGACGGCCTCCCGCCGGCTCGCCCGGACGCGGTCGCGAACGAGACGCTCCCCGGTACCGGCGGCGCGGTGGAGGAGTCCGGTGTGCCCACCGTCGTCGGCGTCGACCAAGCGTTCCGCACCGACCGCGCGGGCGACCGTCCCGACGCCGCCGTCTCCGCTGCGGTTGCGTTCCGCGACGGGACCGTGGTCGAGTACGCGAGCGCGACCACGCCGCTGTCGATCCCGTACATTCCGGGCCTGCTCGCGTTCCGGGAGGGCGAGCCGATACTGGCCGCGCTCGACGCGCTCGACGCCGAGGCCGATCTGCTGGTCTGCGACGGCTCCGGCCGGATCCACTTCCGGGAGGCGGGGCTCGCGACGCACGTCGGCGTCCTGTGCGACGTGCCGAGCGTCGGCGTCGCGAAGAGCCTCCTCTGCGGCGAACCCGACGAGCCGACGGCCGAGCGCCCCGCGGGCTGGCGGACGCCGATCCGCGCGGACGACGCGGTGACGACGGCCGAGCCGGGGACGGTGATCGGCCACGCGTTCCAGTCACGCCAGTACCCGAACAGCAGGCGGGTGAACCCCCTCTACGTCAGTCCCGGGCACCGCGTGTCCGCGGAGAGCGCCGTCGACCTCGTCGCGGCGCTGTGCGCGGGCTACAAGCTCCCCGAGCCGACGCGGCTCGCGGACGCGCACGCGGAGCGGGCGAAAGGCGACGCGGAGTGAGCGCGGAGGCCGTTTCGGACCGACACTGTGTCACCTGTTGCCACGGGCAGGCGGTTTTTAGACGGTCGCCCGCGAACGCAGAGACATGGGAGACGACGACGCCGAGAGTCCGATGTCCGCCGAGGAGTTCCGGTCGCTGACCGACGGGCTGGTACGACAGAGTTCGGGCGGCGGGACCACCGTCTACAAGAACGCCGCGGGGGTCGGCTGTCCGAACCCGGACTGCGACCGCGGCGTCTTCCAGACGCTGTTCGTCAGCGACCACGGCTGGCAGCAGATCGGCGCCACCCGCGACGGGATCGACCTCTGTCTCGTCAACACGGAGTCGAAGCGGCTCGTCTTCATCCACGACGAGTGAGCGGTCCGGCGCGACGCGTCAGTCGTCGTCCGCGGGGGAGCCGGCGTCCGGCTCGGCGGCGCAGCGGTTCGGACCGAGTTCGAGTTCGATCGCGGCGGTCTCGTCCGCCGGCGACTCGACCCCGCGGTTGGCCGCGATCACCGACTCGTAGTTCGGCGGCTTCTCCGGCAGCGTCCGCGTGATCCGTTCGACGAAGTCGTCCGCGTCGAGGCCGAGGACGTCGATCTCGCCGCGCGCGGCGCCGACCGTCGTGAAGACGGGCTCGCCGGGCTCGACCTCCCCGGTCGAGCCGTCGTTCGCGACGGCGAAGTGGCCCGGGCAGACGACGACGCCGTCCGGCTGCGCGAGCAGCGTCCCGTGGAGCGAGTCGTACAGCCGACGGGCCGCGCCCGCGGCACCCCCGTCCGAGACGCCTCCACCGTCCGCGCCGCCCTCGCCGCCGTCGTCCGCCGAGAACTGGAGCTCCGTCCGGCCGACGCTGTCGGTGAACAGCGTGTCGCCCGTGAGCACCGCCGCGTCGCCGACGAGGTAGCTCGCGCCGTCGTCGGTGTGCCCGGGCGTCGCGAGCGCCTTCAGGTCGACGCCGCCGGCGTCCAGCGTCTCGTTGCGTTCGATCGGCTCGAACTCGGAGGCCACGTCGCGGGCAGCGGCCGCGGCGGGCAGGTAGTACGGGACACCGAGGTCGTCAGCGAGCGCCCGGCCGCCCGAGAGGTGGTCCGCGTGAACGTGCGTGTCGACGGCGGCCGCGATCGACGCGCCGCGTTCGGCGGCCGCCTCGACCCACTCGTCGCCGTGTCTAGAGACGTCGATAGCGACGGCGACGCGGTCGGAGCCGTCCCGGGCGTCGGATCGGTCGGCAGGAACGTGATCCGCGTCGCCCGGCTCGCGACCGCCGACCACGAGGTAGCCCAGACACCCCTTCGCGCGGCGCTGGACCTGGACGAGGTCGAGCGGCGGGGCCGCGTCGGGCGGGTCGCCGAGCGGGACCTCGGTGCTGTCGTACACCGCGGACCAGCCGCGCATGCCGTCGGCGACGACGGTCACGTCCTCGTACCCCGCGGCGTCGAGCTCGGCGGCGAAGTCGTCGGAGGCCTTCCCCTTCGCGCACAGCGTGATTACGCTGTCGTCGGGCGAGAGCCCGGTCTCGCGTTCGAAGTCGTCGACGTCGAACTCGTGGAACGGCTTGTAGAAGTAGTGGACCGCGTCCGCCACGCGCCACCCCGCGAAGCTCTCCTCGGGTCGCGTGTCGACCACGGCGAACGAGCGCTCGCCGCGCCGTCGCTCGTCGATCCTGTCGCGGAACTCGTCGGCGGCTATCGTCTCGGCCATGGTGCTCCCATCGCGCCGCGGGATCAAAAGCGCTGCCGCCGACACGGCCGAGGAGCGAAGCGGGCGAGCGCGATGAAGAGGATTTATTCGGACCGCCGGGCGACCGGGCGTATGGTCGAGGCGTTCGCGGTCGCCAGCGGGAAGGGCGGCACGGGGAAGACGACGAGCACGCTCGCGCTCGGGATGGCGCTCGCGGCCGACCACGACGTGACCGTCGTGGACGCCGACACCGGCATGGCGAACCTCCTCTTTCACGCCGGGCTCGACGACGCGGCGGTTACCCTTCACGACCTCCTCGTCGAGGGCACCGCGACGGACGTGAACGAGGCGACCTACGAGCGGTTCGGACTCTCGGTCGTCCCCTGTGGCACCTCGCTCGCGGGCTTCGAGGCCGCGGAGCCGGAGCGGCTCCGCGACGTGGTGGCCGAGCTCGCGCGCGACACCGACGTGCTCCTGCTCGACTCGCCCGCCGCGCTGGGCTCGAAGTCCGCCGTGCTGCCGGTCGTCCTCGCGGACCGCGTCGTCGTCGTCGTCGAGCCGACGATCCCCGCGCTCTCTGACGGCCTGAAGGTCCAGGAGTACGCGCGCTCGTACGGCACGGAGACGGCCGGCGTCCTGTTCAACAAGGTCAGAGGCGGGGCCGACGACGTCGCCGCGCAGGCGGAGCGCCACTTCGGCGGCCCCGTCCTCGCGAACGTCCCCGAGAGCGACGCGGTCCGCGCGGCGCGCCGGGCCGGCGAGCCGCTGATCGCGCACGCGCCGGAGAGCGAGGCCGCCGCGCGCTACCGGCGGGCCGCCGACCGGCTCGACGTGCGCGACGGCGACGGCGACGCGGTCGCCGACCGGTTCCGCAGCGCGGTCGTGCCCGACACGCCATGAGCGGAAGCCCGGAGGGCGACGGGTCGGCGTCGCCGACCCTCACCGTCCCGCGGGGGACGCTCCTGCGCTCGCGGGTAGTCTCCGACGTGGGAACGACGCTGTCGCGCGCGCTCGACCGCGGGCTGACCGGCTACGCGACGCTCGTCCCGCAGGAGACGCTGCTGCTCTCGGGCAAGGCACGCGGCGTCCTCACCTTCGAGGACGGCGTGCCCGTGCTGGCGTACAACACGGTGACGGACAGCGGCGGGCCGGACGCGCTCGCGGAGCTCGCGGTCCCCGGCCCCTACCGCGTCGAGCTGTACGCCGTCGACCGGAGCGGACTGGCGGCGGCCCACGAGGAGGAGTCGCTGCGGGTCGCGCCCGACGCGGCCGCGACCGAGCTGGCCGACGACGCCGACCTCGCCGAGCGGACCCGCGACGCGGCGCCCGGAGAGCGACTGCGCGACGGCGACGACGAGGACGACGCCGTCGCCGCCTTCCTCGCGGACGACGACCGGATCGATGCGATCCGCGAGCAGGCGCGAGCCGAGGCCCGCGACCGCGCGGCCGAGTGGGGGCTCGACGACGCGCTCGACGGATCGGCCGAACCGGACGGGGACGACGCCGACGCGGCGGCCGGGGACGGTGCGGTGAGTGGGGGCGCGGTCGACCGCTGACCGAACGGTTATTCCGGCCCGGCCCGTCATGTCAGTATCACGGTCCTCCGACTGCTGCGGCTGACGACGACCGCCGACTTCGCGAGCTGGTACGCCGCCGGCCGCGCGTACACAGCCGGCGTCGCCGAGGGAATGGGCTTTTCGGGCGTCGACAGCCTCAACGGCGACCGAGTCGAGCGCCGCCTCCGGACGGCCCCCGACGAACTGACGCCGGACGAGGCCCGGTCGGTCGCGGCGACGCTGCTCGCGGACGGGGCGTTCTCGGAGCCGTACTGCGAGTGGCTGCCGACGTGGTACGAGCTCGCGCTCATCGCGCCGGTGCGGTACTGCGACTGGCGGCTGCGCCGAGTCGCCGGCGCGGTCGCCGACCGGGCGTCCGTGACCGCGACCGCGCCGCGGTTCTCGCGGCCGGCCGACGTGCGGATCGACGGCGCGCCGGCGCTGTCGCGGGCCTCCGGCTTCCGCGGGCGGTTCCTGCTCGCCGACTCGCTGCTCCACTTAGAGTGGTTCGTCCACGTCGCGGCCGCGGACGGCATCGACGTGCCCGCCGACCTTATCGCGCGGACCCGCGAGGAGTCGCTGTCGTACTACGGCGGCGATCGGGACCACCTCTCGCCGGACGTGCGTCGGTTCCAGCGGCACCTGTTCGCCGACGACCGCTGGGTCCGGCGCGTCGACGAGGCGTACGACCTCGACAGCGCCCTGTTCGGGCTCTGGGAGCGACTGCTGCGCGACGAGCGTCGGCGGCTCGACGAGAGCTGACGACGCGAACTCCGAGCCGAGGACAGTCGTCCGGAATGCTGTTACAGCCCCTGTAACTCGTTACGGGATCCGAACGCGGAACGGGAGGTAAGTATAGGCCGATTCATCGATTACGAGGTTGTACGAACCGGTATCCGGTTCGCTGTCCCCGACGCTCCGGCCCTCGTTTTGACGGACGATCGGTGTTCAGTCGTCGACGAACTGTTTCCGGTCGGGCTACCGCACGGTGCCCGTCGCTCGTTCGCGGGTTCGCGTCCGGGACGATCCCCCATGCTGCGCCGTCGGAGACAACTCGGTCCCGAGTTGTGTTTTATTCACCGTTTCTCATGCCGGAAGCTTCATAGGTCGCCTCGCGGATCCTCCGGGTACACGAATGGCAGTACTCTTGCTGGAGGACGTCGACGCCGACGACGTCGGGACCGTCGGCGGGAAGGCCGCGTCGCTCGGCGAACTCATCGGTGCGGGGCTCCCGGTGCCGCCGGGGTTCGCCGTCACCGCGGGCACGTATCGAACGTTCATCGAGGAGGCCGGGATCGACGACGAGCTGTTCGACGCGGTCGACGTGGACCCGGAGGACTCCGCCGCCCTCCGCGAGGCCGAGGCGACCGCCGAGCGGCTGATCCTCGACACCCCGTTCCCCGAGGAGGTCCGCGAGGAGATACTGGAGCAGTACCGGGCGATGGGCGAGGACGGCGAGGAGGCGTTCGTCGCGGTCCGCTCGTCCGCGACCGCCGAGGACCTCCCCGACTCCTCGTTCGCCGGCCAGCAGGAGACGTTCCTCAACGTCCGCGAGGACGACCTCCTCCGGCGCGTCAAGGAGTGCTGGGCCTCGCTTTTCACCCAGCGCGCGATCTATTACCGGCAGCAGCGCGGGTTCCCGCACGCGGACGTCGACATCGCGGTCGTCGTCCAGCGGATGGTCGACGCCGAGAAGTCCGGCGTGATGTTCACCAGCCACCCCTCGACGGGCGACCCGCAGGTCACCATCGAGGCGGCGTGGGGGCTCGGCGAGGCGGTCGTCTCCGGAACCGTCTCGCCCGACAACTACGTGTACGACCGCGAGCGCGGCGCGGTCGACGAGGTCACCGTCGCGGACAAGAAGGTCGAGATGGTGAAAGACCCCGACACCGGCGAGACGGTCCAGCTCGACGTCGACGAGGACCGGCGGAGCGAGCGGGTCCTCTCGGACGGGGAGATCGGCGACCTCGTCGAGCTCGGCGAGCGCGTGGAGGACCACTACGGCGCCCCGCAGGACGTCGAGTGGGCGATCTACGGCGGCGAGATATACATGCTCCAGTCGCGCCCGATCACGACGATCCGAGAGGACGCCGGCGACGAGGGCGGAGCGAGCGGCGCCGACGCGGCGGCCGCCGACGGCGAGGGCGCGACGACTGCGCGGGGCGGCGACGACGACGCGGACGTGCTCGTCGACGGGCTCGGCGCCAGCCCGGGCGTGGTCTCCGGGGCCGTCCGGCTCGTCCACAAGCTCGACCACCTCGATCAGGTACAGGAGGGGGACGTGATGGTGACGGAGATGACGATGCCCGACATGGTGCCGGCGATGAAGCGCGCCGCCGGCATCGTCACCGACGAGGGAGGGATGACGAGCCACGCCGCGATCATCTCCCGCGAGCTCGGCGTCCCCGCGGTCGTCGGGACGGGCAACGGGACCCGCGTCCTCGAAGACGGCCAACAGGTCACGCTCGACGGTGACAAGGGGACGCTCCGGGCCGGCGAGGACGAGTCGGCCGAGCCGGGCGAGGAGTTCGAGCCGGTCGAGGCCGCGCGCCCCGAGACCCCCGTCAAGCCGATGACGGCGACGGAGGTGAAGGTGAACGTCTCGATCCCGGAGGCGGCCGAGCGCGCGGCGGCGACGGGCGCCGACGGCGTCGGCCTGCTCCGGATCGAACATATGGTGCTGTCGCTCGGGAAGACGCCCGAGACGTACATCGCCGACCACGGCGCCCGCGCCTATCAGGACGAGCTGATCGAGGGCGTCCGGCGCGTCGCCGACGAGTTCTACCCGCGACCGGTCCGCGTCCGGACCATCGACGCGCCGACCGACGAGTTCCGCGAGCTGGAGGGCGGCGAGGGCGAGCCGGCCGAGCACAACCCGATGCTCGGCTGGCGCGGGATCCGCCGGAGCCTCGACAAGCCCGAGCCGTTCCGGCAGGAGCTGGCCGCGTTCGCGCGCCTCTACGACATGGGGTACGACAATTTGGAGGTGATGTTCCCCCTGGTCAACGACGCCGCCGACGTGGAGGGGATCGCGCGGCACATGCGCGAGGCCGGGATCGACCCCGAGACGCACCGCTGGGGCGTGATGATCGAGACGCCCGCCAGCGCGCTCCAGATCGAGGAGCTCGCCGAGGCGGGCATCGACTTCGCCTCCTTCGGGACCAACGACCTCACGCAGTACACGCTCGCGGTCGACCGCAACAACGAGCACGTCGCCGACCGGTTCGACGAGCTCCACCCCGCCGTGTTGCGGCTCATCGGCGACACCATCGAGACGTGCCGCGAGCTCGGCGTCGACACGAGCATCTGCGGGCAGGCCGGCTCGAAGCCCGAGATGGTCGAGTTCCTCGTCGAGAAGGGGGTCTCCTCGATCTCGGCGAACATCGACGCGGTCCGCGACGTCCAACACGAGGTGAAGCGGACCGAACAGCGTCTCCTACTCGATTCGGTCCGCTGAGTCCGCTCGCGGTGCGTTTCTCTCCCGGCGCCGAGAGCGGAACGGGTAAGAGCCGCCCCACGTAACAGGGTGGCAGATGCGACAGCCGGAACCGGAGCCGCAGTCGTTCGACCGGGTGCTCTCCTCGATGTGTACCGAGCCGCACCCGGACGCCCGCGCGGCCGCCGAGCGATTCCTCGCGACGAACCCCGGCGACCCCGCGACGTACGAGTCGGTGGCGGAGCTGGAGGCCCGGGCGGTCGAGGGGCTCGCGACGCTCGCGGCCCACTCGGCCCCCGCCGACGCCGCGGGGTACGTCACCTCCGGCGGCACCGAGGCGAACGTCCAGGCGGTGCGGTCGGCGCGGAACCGACACGGCGGGAGCGACGGGAACGAGGTCAACGTCGTCGCGCCGGCGAGCGCGCACTTCTCGTTCACGAAGGCCGCGGAGGTGCTCGGGGTCGAGCTGCGGACGGTCCCCCTCGACGACGACTTCCGGGCCGACGTCGACGCCGTCGCGGCCGCGGTCAACGACGGGACCGCACTCGTCGTCGGCGTCGCCGGCAGCACGGAGTACGGGCGGGTCGACCCGATCCCCGAGCTGGCGGCGATCGCCGAGGAAGTCGGGGCGCGGTTCCACGTCGACGCCGCGTGGGGCGGGTTCGTCCTCCCGTTCACCGACCACGCGTGGGCGTTCGCCGACGCCGCGGTCGACACGCTGACGATCGACCCCCACAAGTACGGGCAAGCCCCGGTGCCGGCGGGCGGCCTGCTGGCGCGCGAGGACGCCGCGCTCGACGCGCTCGCGGTCGACACCCCCTACCTGGAGTCCCGGTCGCAGGCGACGCTGACCGGGACCCGGAGCGGCGCGGGCGTCGCGGGCGCCGTCGCGGCGATGGACGCGCTGTGGCCCGACGGATACCGCGAGGCGGCCGAACGCGCGGCCGACAACGCCGACTGGCTCGCCGACGAGCTCGCGGATCGCGGCTACCGCGTCGTCGAGCCGGAGCTCCCGCTCGTCGCGGCCGACGTGCCCGAGTCGGAGTTCGAGTCGCTCCGCGACGCCGGCTGGAAGGTGTCGCGGACCGGCGCCGGCGAACTCCGCGTCGTGTGTATGCCGCACGTGACGCGCTCGGCGCTCCGGGCCTTCGTCGACGACCTCGACCGGATCCGGCGGTAGATTTCGCTGTGATTTCCGGCCGCCGAGGCGGCGATTTCTTATAAGTAGAGCGGGGTCGACGCCGCGTTCGGATCAACATATTCACTACGGGTCACCACGAACCGCCTCGTATGAGTTCGGACGACGTCTCTCGGCGCGCGTTCATGCGGACGGCCGGCGGTGCGGCGGCCGCCGCCGGCGCGGCGACGGCGACGGCGGGGACGGCGGCGGCACAGGAAGTGGAGCCCGACTGGCCCAGCGCGACCGAAGGGAACGTCGGGTCGTACACCGACGCCCGCGGTCAGGACTCGGTGACCATCTCGGTCGGGGCGGGCGACCAAGGCCTCGCGTTCGACCCGACACTCGTGTGGGTCGACGAGGGGACGACGATCACCTGGGAGTGGACGGGCGCCGGCGGCTCCCACAACGTCCAGACGGTCGAGGGCGGCGGCCCGGCCAGCCTCGACAGCGGCGACCCCGTCGGCGAGGAGGGAGCGACGTACGAGTACGAGACGTCGAGCGAGGACGCCGGGATCACCCACTACCACTGCGTGCCCCACACCGCGGTCGGCATGCACGCCGGCCTCGCCGTCGGCGAGGACATCCCCACCGTCGAGGTCGGCGGCGGCGGGTCGAACGCGGTGTTCGTCCCGGACGCCGCCCGCGCGCTCGGCATCGCGACGTTCATCGCGATGGTGAGCACGCTGGGGCTGGCGTTCGTCTTCATGAAGTACGGCGGCACGATCACCGGGCAGGACCAGGCGTAGCGGGCGGTCGCTCCCCTCTCGCCGTCCGTCGCGCCGGTCCGCGGTCCTCCCGACAGTTCGCGGTTCTTCCTCCGTTCGTGGGTCACCCCGCAGTCCCGTCACTCCCCGTCGACGAGCTCCTCGTACAGCGCGACGTACCGGTCGATAACCGCCTCGCGGTCGAACGACGCGAACTCGCGGTCGACCGCACGGCGTTCGAGGTCGCCGACCGCGACGAACTCGTCGGCCAGCTCCGCCGGGCTCGTGACGAGTCGCCCGCGCTCGCGCCCCTCGACGAGCTCGTGGGCGCTGGAGTCGGCCTGGTACTCCACGAGGGCGACGCAGCCGCACGCGACCGCCCACAGCAGGTCGGTCGCGAACGTCTCCCACGTGGCGGTGGCGACCGCGACGTGCGTCCCCTTGAGTATCGGGAGCCGCTCGTCGAGCGGCAGGTCGCCGAGGAACTCGACCCGGTCGGCGATCCGGAGGTTGCTGGCGGTCGCCTCGATCCGGCCGCGCTCGGGGCCGTCGCCGATCACCGCCGCGGTCCAGTCGCGGCCGCGCAGCTCGGCGAGCCCGAGCAGGAACGTCTCGACGTTGGCGTGGCGGTCGAGTCGCCGGGCGTACACCGCGTCGAAGCGGTCGTCGACGCCGGCGGACTCGACCGCGTCGAAGTCGATGCTCTCGGGGAGCACGCGCACGTCGTCGCCGTCCGCCCCGTGCTCGCGGACGCGGGTCTTCGTGGTCCGCGAGGGGGTCGAGACCGCGTCCGCGCGGCGGGCGAGCGGCCGGTACCACCGGCGGGCGTCGGCGGGGTGGTCGCGCCACCAGTCGACGACGACCGGGACCCGCGAGAGCGACCCCGCGACCGTGGCGGCGAGCGCCGGCGTCGGCGGGCTGTTGACCGCGTGGACCACGTCGGCTCCCGCGCGCCGGACCGCGGCCGGGAGCCGCGCGGCGAACGGGATCGGCGCGGGCTCGACGGTGACCGCCCGGAACTCGATCCCGTCGTCCTCGAAGGCGTCGTGGTCGCCGCCCCACCACTGTGCGCAGAGCCAGACCACGTCGTGGCCGCGGTCGGCGAGCGCGCGGGCGGTCCGCAGGGTCCGCGTTCGCGCCGGGGTCTCCCCGTGTCCGGGGGCGAAGAGCGAGGCGAACGCGACGCGCATACGCCGACCGCACGGGGGGAGTCGGTAAAAAGACACGGCATCTCGAGGAGTCGCGGGACCGCGGCGAGGGTTCCGTCACCCGAAACGGTTTCACGGCAGGCGCGGAACCGAGTGTCATGCGACAGTACGACATCGAACGCTACCTCAACGTGCGGAACGCGGGCGGCGCCGACCTCGGCCCCGACGGTCGGCTGTCGTTCCTCCTCGACACGACCGGCACGGGGCAGGTGTGGTCGGTCCGCGGGCCCGAGTCGTGGCCCGAGCAGCACACGTTCTTCGAGGAGTCAGTCTCCTTCGTCGACTCCTCGCCGGAGCGGTCCGAAGCGGTGTTCGGAATGGACGAGGGCGGCAACGAGCGCGCGCAGCTGTATCTGCTCAACTACGAGTCGGGGGGGATCACCGAGCTGACGGCCAAGCCGGAGGCGAAACACCGGTGGGGCGGCTGGGACTCGGCGGGCGACCGGTTCGCGTTCGCGTCGAACCGGCGCGACGAGGCCGTCTTCGACGTGTACGTTCAGGCCCGCGACGAGACCGGCGACGACGCGGGACTGGTCCACGAGGGGGACGGCTGGCTCTCCGTCGCCGGGTGGTCGCCGAGCGACGACCGGCTGATCGTCCACGAGGCGCACTCCTCGTTCGACCACGACGTGTACACCCTCGACCTCGCGAGCGGCGACCTGACCCACCACACGCCCCACGAGGGCGACGTGCGGTACGCCGGTCCGGAGTGGGGGCCCGACGGCGAGAGCGTGTACCTCGTCACCGACCGCGACACCGACACGCTCCGCCTGGAGCGGATCGACCTGGAGACCGACGAGTTCGCCGTCGTCGCCGACGGGGGCGAGTGGAACGTCGACGGCGTCGCGATAGACGAGTCCTCCCGCCGGGTGGTCTACTCCCGGAACGTCGACGGCTACACCGAACTCACGGCGGGCGAACTCGTCGCCCCCGACCGCATCGACGAGTTCCCGGAGCCGGACCTCCCGGACGGCGTCGCCGGCGGCGTGAGCTTCGGGCCCGACGGCGACCGGTTCGCCGTGACGACGACGGGGAGCACCCACAACGCGAACGTCCACGTCGTCGACGCGACGAGCGGCGAGGCGGAGCGGTGGACGCGCGCCTCGACCGCGGGGATCCCAGCGGACACGTTCGTCGAGCGCGAGCTGGTCCACTACCCGACGTTCGACGGCCGGGAGATCCCAGCGTTCTTCTCCGTGCCCGAGACGGAGCCGCCGGAGTCTGGGTACCCGGTCGTCGTCGACATCCACGGCGGGCCGGAGTCGCAGCGGCGGCCATCCTTCGCCTCTGTGACGCAGTACCTGCTGAACAACGGGTACGCGGTCCTCGAACCGAACGTCCGGGGCTCCTCGGGGTACGGGAAGGCGTACTCCGGGCTCGACGACGTGGAGAACCGGATGGACTCGGTGAAGGACGTCCGGGAGGGCGTCGGCTGGCTCCACGACCACCCCGAGGTCGACCCGGACCGCGTCGTCGCGATGGGCGGCTCTTACGGCGGGTTTATGGTGCTCGCGTCGCTGACCGAGTACCCGGAGCTGTGGGCCGCCGGGGTCGACATCGTCGGCATCGCGAACTTCGTGACGTTCTTGGAGAACACCGGGGAGTGGCGGCGGTCGCTGCGCGAGGCCGAGTACGGCTCGCTCGACGCGGACCGCGAGTTCCTCGAGTCCGTCTCCCCGATCAACAACATCGACCGGATCGCGGCCCCGCTGTTCGTCCTCCACGGCGAGAACGACCCGCGGGTGCCCGTCGGCGAGGCGGAGCAGATCGTCGAGGAGGCGCGCGAACAGGGCGTCCCGGTGCGGAAACTGATCTTCGAGGACGAGGGACACGGGTTCGCGAAGCTCGGCAACCGGATCGAGGCGTACCGCGGGATCGTCGACTTCCTCGCGGAACACGTCTGAAGGGTCGCCGCCCGGTCCCCGTGTCGCGCTCAGGACCGGCACGCCCGTCGCCGTGGCCGCCGGGGAGTCGGTGCGCCGTGGCCGCCGAATGCGGGTCCGGTGTGAAAGGGACGGCCGTCACCGTCGGTCGTCTCTCCGATTTTTCCAGAGCGGATACAGCTCTAAGAGCGCGATCAGTGAGATCGCCACACCCGCCACCAGCATCAGCGTGTCCGGGTTAATGTCACGCATGCTCGCAGTACGGTCCGCGGCCTCAAATCGTTTCGTGCGGTTCGCGGGAGGGTGGGCCGGCCGTCGGCGGTCCGAGCGACGGCGTCCGCTCGTGCGGAGTCGCCAGTGTTGACGGGGACGAGTCGCGTTCGCCGCTGATACCGAGATACATTAGCGTGGGGGCCGTACCGGACGTATGCTCCAAGATCCGGTCGACGCTGTGACAGACGACGAGCGCGTGTTCGCGGCGGTCATGATCGTGCTGTCGGTCCTGATCTTCGTGCTCGTGTTTCGGAGCGAGCGGTCGGGGTCATCGTGACGCCGCCGCCGACGACGTGAGACGAATACGGCCCGAAGTAGGGCTCACAGCAAGGAAACACATATG
The DNA here is from genome assembly GCF_002727095.1 of Halorubrum sp. C191. Lineage (NCBI taxonomy): Archaea > Methanobacteriati > Methanobacteriota > Halobacteria > Halobacteriales > Haloferacaceae > Halorubrum > Halorubrum sp. C191. Next base: position 13,879 of record NZ_NHNZ01000120.1, read on the forward strand.
CCCGTCTGGGGCGTTAATCGTATGTGAGCGATACAACAGAAGAGACGGCGGCAGAAGTTGTCGAAGAGGTCGGTAGTGACGGACTCGGACCCGCAGTGTTCGCGTCCGTGGGGTCGGTGGCGCTCGCGCTGTACTTCTACTACGTGCGCGGCGACAAGCAGCGCGGGCAGTTCGTCGGTCTGTGGCCCGTGACGATACTCGGTCTCGCATCCTATTTCAAGCTGGAAGAGATTCGAGAGGCGCTCTCGGCGAGCGACGACTGAACGGGGTCCACTCGGACCGTCTGATCGCGTCCCGACACGCCGTGGTCCCTTCCGGTGGCGTAGTTCGTCCGTGACCGCCGGCGGACGCGAACGGCCGTGACGATTATACGCGTACGCGTGGGAGCATGAGGGAATGAACGGGTCCGAACCGCTCGGGCTGCTGCTCGATCAGGCCCAGGACAAGATCGCCCTGGTCGACGACGAAGGTCGGTTCACGTTCGTCAACGGGGCTTCAGAGCGGATTCTCGGCATCCCGCCGGCGGAGCTCGTGGGCGAGGTCGCCTTCGAGTACATACACCCGGACGACCGTGAGGCGGTCCGTGCGGCGTTCCAGCGAACGATCACCAGCGACGGGTTCGCCGAGGAGACCGTCGAGTACCGCCACCGCACTGCGGACGGGTCGTGGGTCTGGCTGGAGAGCCGGATGTCGAATCTCACCGACGACGAACTCGACGGGTACGTCGTCAGCTCGCGGGACGTGACCGACCGCGTCCGCGCCGAGCGGCAGCGCGCGGAGGCCACCTCCCACCTCAAAGAAATCGCGGCGGTCTCCGGCGACGTCCTCTGGATGTTCGACGCGGACTGGTCGGAGCTCCTCTTCGTGAACCCCGCGTACGAGGACATATACGGCACACCGACTGACGAGATCCGCGGCGACCCGGACAAGTTCCTCGACGCGGTCCATCCGGACGACCGGCCCGCGGTCGAGGAGGCGATGAAACTGCTCGCCGCGGGCGACTCCGTCGATATTGAGTACCGGGTGAACCCCGAAGAGAACTACAACCGGTGGGTGTGGGTCCAGGGCGAGCCGATAATCGAGGACGGCGAGGTCGTCCGCATCACGGGGTTCACCAAGGACGTCACCGACCGCCGCCGTCGGGAACGACAGCTCGTCGTGATGGACAACCTCCTGCGCCACAACCTCCGGAACGAACTCAACATCGTCCTCGGGACGGTCGAGGACCTCGAGGCCGACGTGCCGGAGGCGGCGGAACACACGGCGGTGATCCGACGGGTCGGCGAACGCCTCCTCCAGACCGCAGAGAAGGAACGGGAGGTCATCGATCTCATCACCGACCAGCGGGAGACCGATCGGATCGACCTCCGGAGCGTGGTCGAGGGGTGCGTCGAGACCGTCAGGGACCGATACCCCGAGGGGTCGATCACGGTCGACGGCCTCGACGCGGTCACCGTCGACGGGCGCTGCGAACTCCGGTCGGCGGTGACCGAACTCCTCGAGAACCCGTTTCAGCACAGCGACGACGGGAGGCCGACGGTGACGGTCCGACTGCGTCGGACCGACGACGGCGCCGAACTCGTGATCGAAGACGACCTCCCGGCGATACCGTCGGTCGAGGCCGACGTGCTCACCGGCGACCACGACATGACGCACGTCTACCACAGCAGCGGCCTCGGCTTCTGGGTCGTCTACTGGAGCGTGGAGCTGTCCAACGGGGACGTCGCGGTCGACTCCGATCCGGCCGGCCGCGAGCGCGGCAACCGGATCACGGTGTCGCTCCCGCGGGCGGCGAAGTGAGCCGGACGCCCTACCAGTCGGGCCCGAAGTCGGGGTTCAGCTGCCGGTCGGTCCGGCCGAGCGTGTCGATGGCCTCGACGTCCTCGTCGTCGAGTTCGAGGTCGAGGCTCGCGAGGTTGTCGCGGATGTGGTCGATCCCGGTCGCCTTCGGGATGGCGGTGACGCCGGACTCGCGCAGCCACGCGAGGCTCACCTGCGCCGCGCTGACGCCGTGCTTCTCGGCGATGTCGGCGATCGCCGGGTCGTCGAGGATCTCCCCGCGGGCGAGCGGCGAGTAGGCGACGAGTTCGATGCCGTTGGCGTCGGCGTAGTCGCGGAGCTCCTCCTGGCGGAGCAGCGGGTGCATCTCGACCTGGTTCGCGAACGGCGCCTCGCCGAGCGCGTCCGTCGCGGCGTCGAGGTGTTCGGGTTCGAAGTTCGAGACGCCGATGCGGTCGATCAGGCCGTCGTCGCGGAGCTCGGCGAACGCCGGCAGCGTCTCCTCGGGCTCGTACTCTCCGGCCGGCCAGTGGACGTACATGAGATCGACCGCGTCGACGCCGAGCTTGTCGAGGCTCTCGCGGGTCGACGAGGCGACGTCCGCGGGCGCGAGCTCGTCGATCCACACCTTCGACGCGAGGAAGATGTCGTCGCGGTCGACGTCGCTCTTCGCGATCCCGTCGCCGACGGCCGCCTCGTTGCCGTAGATCTGCGCGGTGTCGACGTGGCGGTAGCCGGCGTCGAGCGCGTTCGCGACCGACTCGGTACACTGGGCGGGGTCGTCGTTCTCCCACGTGCCGAGCCCGAAAACGGGCATTCCGTTCCGCGTCGGCGTCGCGGGCTGCTGCTGTTGGTCTGTCATCGCTCAGGTCTACTCGCGTGAGCCGAAAGTCGCTTGCGGTAGGGGCGGGCGCGGCCGCGTCACGGGCCGCCCTCAGTCGTCCGCGAGCAGCGCCCGCGAGGAGTTCGTCACCACGAGGAGGCTCGACGCCCCCATCGCGACGGCGGCGAAAAGGGGGTTCAGCAGTCCGGTCGCCGCGAGCGGGATGGCGACCGCGTTGTAGCAGAACGCCCAGCCGATGTTCCCCTTCACGCGCCGGCCGGCCGCCCGGGCGAGCTCGAAGACGGTCGCCACGGAGCCGAGCTCGTCGTCGACGATCGCCACGTCGGCGGCGTCGGCCGCCATCGCGGTGCCGCCGCCGAGCGCGACCCCGAGGTCGGCCGCCGCGAGCGCCGGCGCGTCGTTGGTGCCGTCGCCGACCATCACGGTGACGCCGCGCTCCTTCAGCCGCCCGACCGCCTCGGCCTTCCCCTCGGGCGGCACGCCGGCGAACACCGACGAGACGGCGGCGTGCTCGGCGAACACAGTCGCGGCGCGCTCGTCGTCGCCGGTGAGGACGATCACCTCGACGCCCGAGCGATCGAGCGCCGTCACCGTCTCCTCCCAGCCCTCGCGGAGCTCGTCGCCGACCACGAGGAACCCCTCCGCGGCGCCGTCGCGGCCGACCGCGACCGGGACGCGCCCCACGTCCCGCGCGTCGGCGACCGCCTCGCGGACCGCGTCGGGGACGGTCCACCCGCGCTCGTCGAACAGGTCCGGGTGGCCGACGACGACCTCGACCCCGTCGACGACGCCGGAGACGCCGCGGGCGTGGTCCTCGAAGGACTCGACCGCGGGCCCGCCCGCGTCGGCCGAGGGGTCCGGCCCCTCCGTCGAGGCGTCGACCGCCTCCGCGCCGCCGTCGGCGACGGCCGGCCCGGTGCCGTCGCCGGTCGCGCCGCCGGGCGCGGCGCCCTCGGTGCCGACCTCGGCTCGCGCCGCCGCGACGGCCTGCCCGACCGGGTGCGCGGAGCGCGATTCGAGCGCGGCAGCGAGCCGGAGCAGGTCGTCGTCGACCTCGCGGGCGATCGGCCGCATCTCGCCGGTGGTCAGCGTCCCGGTCTTGTCGAAGACCACCGTGTCCGCGTCGCGGATCCGCTCGAAGACGGTGTCGTCGAACACGACGATGTTGCGCTCCAGCGCGTCGCGGATGCCGGCGGCGACCGCGAGCGGCGTCGCCAGCCCGAGCGCGCACGGGCAGGAGACGATCAGCACCGTCAGCCCGACGAGCATCGCGTCGGTCGGTGCCCCGCCGAGCGCGAGCGACGCGCCCGCGGCGACGACCGCGATGCCGAGGACGGCGGGGACGAACACCGTCGCGAGCCGGTCGGCGAGCTTCTGGACGCCGTGGTTCCCGCTCTGGAGGTCGTACACCAGCTCCGCGACGCGGTCGAGGCTGGAGGTCGCGTCCGGGCCGACCGCGACCGTGAGCGACCCGTCGGCGACGACGGAGCCGCCGACGACCGCGTCGCCGGCGACCTTCCGGACCGGGAGCGACTCGCCGGTGACGACCGACTCGTCGACCGCGGCGTCGCCATCGACCGCCTCGCCGTCGACCGGGACCCGCTCGCCGGCGCGCACGAGGAGCCGGTCGCCCGGTTCGAGCGCGTCGACGGCGACCGACTCCGGCTCCCCGTCCGCGGTCAGCCGCCGGGCGTCGTCGACTTGGACGGCGGTGACCTCGGAGAGCAGTTCGGTCGCGCGGTCCTTCACCGAGTCCTCGTAGTGGTTGCCGACGGTGACGATGACGACGATGGCGACGGTCACGTCGTAGTATATCGAGGGCGACTCGACGAATATCACCGCGAGCGTGCTGTAGAGGTAGGCGCTCACTGCCGCGATGGCGACGAGGAGGTCCATGTTCGGCGAGCGCGTCTTCGCGCTGACGTACGCGCCCCGCAGGATCGGCTTCCCGGTGAAAAAGAGGACGATGGTGGTGAGGACGCCGATGACGATGAAGAAGTACGTTCCGGAGGTCGAGGCCATCGCCTGGTTGAGGTACTCCAGCGTGCGCTCGTTGTAGAACGGGAACGCGAAGTAGGTCGGGTAGATGAGGACGATGTACTGGAGCATGACCGCCATCCCGACGAGGACGCCCGCGGCGAGCCGCGCCGTCGCCATGTTCCGCGCCTGTCGGCGCGAGAAGGCGTCGTCGCGGTCGTACGCGCTGTATCCAAGCCCGCTCACGGTCTCGGTGAGGTCGTCGATGGTGACCGCGTCCGGGTCGTGGTCGATCCGCACCGTGTCGGTGACGTAGCTCGCGCTCGCGCCGCTGACGCCGTCGGCGTCGGTCGCGACCGTCTCGATGAACGCCTCGCAGGTCGCGCAGTGCATCCCGTCGACCTCCAGGAACGTCGCCTCGTGACCCTCGGGCACGTCGCGGTCGCCGGACCCGCCCTCGGCGTCGGGGTCGTCAGGCCCGCCCGCACCGTCGTCGCCGCGTTCCTGCCGCCGCTCGCGGACCGCGTCGGCGTCGACGTCGACGTCGCCGAGCGCGGCGTACACGTCGCGGCAGCCGGTACAACAGAAGCGGTTGCCCTCGCCGTCGGTGACGTCGACGCCCTCGGTCGGAAGCTCACAGAGGGTACACGCGGAGGGGTCGTCGCCCGCGTCCGGCGGTCGAGCGGCCCCGCTCATTTCACATGCCCCCCATGCCGGCGTCGAGCGGGTTCCAGAACGGGAGCCGCGGGTGCGGCACGTGGATCCCGACGGACATCAGCCCGTGAGCGAACAGCACGTAGCCGAGCGCGACGAACGCGACGCCGAGCAGCCGGTGGACCCGGCGGCGGTGGACGGGGTCGACGCTCTCGATCAGCGTCCCGTAGGCGAAGACGGCCGGGATCGTCCCGAGCCCGAGCGCGCCGAGCGCGACGCCGCCGGCGACCGCCGAGCCGCTGGCGAACGCGTAGAGGTACGCCGGGTAGAGGATCGGACAGGGTAACAGCCCGTGGACCGCGCCGAGCGCGACGATCCCCGGGCCGTTCGCGAGGCGGTCGACGTACCCGGTGAGCCACCCGGTGACGCGTTCGAGCCCGGGGAGGTGGACCCCGCCGGTCGCGCCGCCGAGGAGGTACCTGACGCCGACGAGGATGACGGCCGCGCCGACGAGGAGGCCGACCCCGCCGCGGACGGTTTCGGCGGCGCCGGTCAGGGTCGCGGTGGTGACGAACACCGCGCCGCCGAGCGCGCCCAGCAGCGTTCCGATTGTCGCGTAACTCGCCGCGCGTCCGAGGTTGAACAGCGTGTGCTGGCGGACCTCGTAGGTGGTGAGGTGCCCCTCGCGGCCGGTCGCCCTGTCCGCCGTGCGCGCGGCGCCCGCCCCGCCGCCGTCGGTCCGGCCGCCGTCGGCGTCCATCCGACTCGCGTAGACGGTGACGAGCGGGCCGCACATGCCGATACAGTGGGCGCCGCCGAGCAGCCCGATCGCGAGGAACAGCAGGACGTCGGTCCCGAGGAGCGGCGAGAGGTCCATCTCTCAGTCACCCCTCGTTCGTGACGCGGGCGGGAATGGATTTCGGCGGGGGGCGGGCGGGCTCACGGCTCACTCCTCGACGACGACGGTCCCGTACATGCCGCCCTCGCGGTGCGGGATACAGACGTACTCGTGGGCGCCGGGGACCGTGAAGGTGTGTTCGAAGCGGTCGCCGTTCCTCAGGATGCCGCCGAAGTCGGACTGCCACGCCGCCTTGGCGGTCTCGAAGTCGTCGAAGCCGCCGGAGGCGAAGAACTCCGCGCCGTCAGGCAGTCCGCCCTCGGTCGCGGTGACGGTGTGCGACCGCGCGCTCGTGTTCTCCCAGACGACGGTGTCGCCGACCGAGACCGTGATCTCTCGGGGCTGATACGCGGCGGCGAGCATCCCCACGTCGAAGTCGGGTTCGCCGCCGACGCCCGCGCATCCGGCGAGGCCAACCGCCGTCGCCGCGCTCCCGACGGCGCCGGCCCGTCGAAGGAACCGTCTCCGGTACATACCTCTCCTCGGGGCCAGAACGGTTTCAATACCGCGGTCGCCCTCGGCGCGCGGGAACCTACCCGCCGACGAGGTCCTCGAAGACGCGGCGCTGCGCGGCCGCGAGGTGTTCCGAGAACGTGGCGCGGGCGATGCCGATGGCGTCGGCCACCTCCGTCGCGCTCGCCTCGCGGGGGTGTTCGAAGTAGCCGAGGCGCTGAGCGGTACGGACCACCTCCCGCTGCCGGTCCGTGAGCCGCCCCCGGTCGACGACGACAGGGTCCGATCGACTGTCGGCCCCGCCGGAGCTGGTGAGCCGTTCGAGCCGCGCGGACTCGCCGGTCGCCTCCAGCGCGTCGATCACGTCGCCCAGCGGGTCGGCCGCGGGCAGCGACAGCCCGAGCCGGACGCGGTCGGGCGCCGTCCGGACCGTCACCGACGAGACCGGGTAGCCGAGCGACTCGACCGCGTCGGCGGGGAACTGCCCCGGCGCCCTGCTCCGGCAGCGGTAGACGAACTCGTCGCCGCCGTCGAAGACGAGCTCGGCGTCGACGGCGCGGTCGGCGCGGAACTGCGAGACCACCCCGTCGTCGACGCGGATGCGGTCGACGTCCTCCGCGACCGCGCCGGGCGGCAGCACCGCCGCCACCGGCGCCGGCGTCGGGTCGCGGACGACCACCTCGACGCGGACGCCGGCGGTGCCGGGTCTGCCGGCCGCCCGCGACCCGTCCGAACCGCTCCGGGCCGCCTCGGCGTCGGCGACGCCGCCGTCGCTCGCGGCGACCGGCGCTCCGCTCCCGACCGCGTCCGGAGCGCCGTCGGCTCCGGCGGTGCCGGAGGATCCGAAGCGATCGGCAGGACCGGAGTCAGACGACCGCGACCGCCGTCCCATATGTCGATCAAACGGTCGAAGTCGGAAAAAAAGCGAGCCGAACGAGTACGCGTCGCCGCCGCTCGTTGGAGCGCGTAATAAAGCCCCGTCGAGAGTTGGCGTCGACTGACGGGGACCGAGGCC
>NZ_NHNZ01000200.1:0-1073 GCF_002727095.1 Halorubrum sp. C191
ATACTCACCGACAGAGATATTGATATACTCCGGGCGGATCAATCTCTCTCATCGCTGAGCGGATCTCACTCCGAAGTTCGTCAACTTCTCCAAAGTATTGATTACCAAGAGCTGATCTAAGTTGTCGCCAACACTCTTCGGTTGGATTTAGCTTAGCCATCCCAGTCGGGAGATATAGAAGCTCTAGCTTCGATTTCTCGGCAAACTCCTTGACTTTCTTCGCTGTGAAATAGGAACCTTTGTCGAGAACTACGAGTAGCTTCTCTCCGAATCTTGCCTGAAGTGACTGGAGAAATCGAACCGTCGTTTCCTTGTTGAACGAACCAGCGCATTCCAAAAACATGGTCTCGCCGTTCTCGGTGAGACCGCCCAAGAAATTGATTCCATCACGAGAGGCCGACACGTTCACTGTCGGCCTCTCGTCAATCGGAAACCACGCATATCTGAGATCAGCTCCAACCGATTTCCTGAACTGATCAATCGTTATGACCAGCCTGTCTTCATCCCGTCTCCCGACTTTTTTTGAGCTCGTCGTCGTACCGTTCAAGATCTTCCTCGTCAGCCGAGGCTGGTTCTGGCCGAGGTTTCTTCCAGGAAACCTCGGCCTCTTTCATTAGTCGCTGAACGTGACGCCGGGAATGTGCAACATCAAACTCAGTTATGAGGTGTTGTTGAGCTAGTATACTCGACCAAGCAGGCTCATCGTATCCAGCTTCTTCGGGTGATTGGTTGAGTGTTTCAGCGAATTGTTGGAACTGTTCGTCAGAGAGCTCAGGCGGTCTTCCTGGACGTTCGTCGTCGTAGAGCGCGTCTTCAAAGTCGCGCTCTTCGAAGCGATCCAACCAGTTGTACACTGTCTGACGAGGCCATCCGTATTTTTCCTCGATCTTATCTGGAGATAGCCCAGCGAGATATTCGCGTGCAGTAGTGAGCCGTTTGATTGCTTTCGGATCACGCTCGTCCGCGAGCTGCTCGCGGACGCGCTCAACTGAAAGATCGGGAATCTTGTTCCCGTCCTTGGACATACTCAAACGATGAGCTTCTGTGTCTCAAAACTTTCGACGTTGAGTATA
>NZ_NHNZ01000138.1:0-2880 GCF_002727095.1 Halorubrum sp. C191
CTAGGCGGCAAAACAAGGCAAACGTTAATCAAGACGCGAATGTATCTGTGGGTATGACCAGCAAACCGATGCACGTCGGGCTCGTCGGCCTGGGTCCACACGGGACCAACCACGCCGACATCCTTCAGTCAATGGGCCACCGCATCTCCAGTGCCGGCGCAGATACGGAGTACTGTGAGAGGTTCGAGCAGCGGTTCGACGGTCCGACGTACAACGCCCCAGACGAGTTGTACGAGCAGGACCTAGACGCCGTCATCGTCTCGACGCCCAACAAGTTCCATGAGGCGGTCGCTGTTGACGCGCTGCGGGCAGGGTTCGACGTGCTAATCGAGAAGCCGTTGGCCCACAACGCGGACAGCGCGGAGCGTATCGCGTCAGCCGCCCGCGAGACGGACAACCTGTGCACGACTGGGTACTCGAACCGGTTCGTGAACGGGTTCCGAGTTCTCAGGAAGTACGCCGAAACAGGGTACTTCGGCGACATCGTCCACGTGAACGCGAGCCATGTCCGTCGTCGGGGCGTGCCAGGACGGGGGAGCTGGTACACTTCGGCAGATATCGCCGGCGGGGGTGCGCTGATAGACATCGGGGCCAGCCTGTTTTCGCTGCTGCTCCCGCTCGTGGAGTGGGCAACACTGGAGGAAGTGGACGCTATCACCCGGTCTGAGTTCGGCGACCGAACCGATTACAGCTACCTGCAGATGTGGGGTGAAGACGCCGACGGCGGAGTGTACGATGTCGAAGATTCCGTCGAGACGTTCTGCCGGTTCGACGGGGGCGTCTCGGCGTCCGTGGAGGTGGCCTGGGCTGCCAACGCCGAGTCGCGGCACGTTTACGAACTCCAGGGTACCGATGCTGGGGGGCGGCTCACGATGCCGAACCGATACGAGGACTCGCGGAACGGCAAGTCGGGCGTCGAACTCGAACTGTTCGAGACGCGGTCCAAGGCGGTCGACCACTTCGTCGATTCTACGGTCACGGTTCCCGCAAACGACCCGTATCGGGACGAGTTGGACGCGTTCCTGTCGGTCGTCGAACGCGGTGAGCGCCCTGAGGTCAACGACATCGACGAGGCCCTCCAAGTTCAGCACGTGCTGGACCGGGTCTACGAGGCGAGTTCCCGTTTGGCCTGACCACCGGGGATATTTATCCCTCGACAAATAACGCACAGGTATGACTTTCGAACCAGAAGACACAGACGGACAAACGATCGGATCGGTCGGGAAGGCACTTGACATCGTGGAACTGGTCAGGGAACTCGAACCGGTCGGTGTCACCGAACTGGCGACGGAACTTGGGCGCTCGAAGAGCAGCATACACCACTACCTCGCTACCCTCGCCGAGCGGGGGTATCTAGAGCGAGACGACAATAAATATACATTGGGGTTGCGTTTCCTCACGTTCGGTGGGACCGCGCGTGAGCGCGAGCACCTATTTCAACTCGGAAAGGCGGACGCCGACGACCTCGGAGACGAAACGGGTGAGAAGGTCCGTCTCATCGTTGAACGGGATGGGTACGGAATCACGTTATACCAGACAACCGGCGACCGCGTTGAGGAGACGTATACACACGTCGGAAGCACCGAGGAGCTGTACTGTACGGCGGCCGGGAAGGCGTTTCTCGCGAGCGTCCCGCAGCGGGAACTCGACGACTACATCGGCGAAAAGAACCTTCGGTCGCGCACCGCCAATACGATTACCAGCGAGACCGACCTTCGGGCGGAACTAGACCGGATACGCTCGAGCGGCATCGCATTCGACGACCGGGAGTACTATGAGGACGTCCGCTGTGTCGCTTCGCCTATCACCCGCAGTGACGGCTCGCTGGTGGGAATGTTCAGCGTCTCCGCGCCCATCGACCGGATGCCTGAGAACCGGTTTCGCGGGGAGATACCGAACAAGATCCAGAATACGGTCACCGTCGTCGAAATCAACACGACCTACTCCGGGTGGACTGATTCGGGGTCTTAAGCGGGTAAAGAATACTTTCGGCTCCGAGACAGAGCCAGAGTTTCATTATATTAAACTCACTCCAGTACTACACGCGGGATTTGTCGGGCCGTGGATAACTACATAACACAAGTACATGTGTTATTCAGGATGGTGTCGATACCATTCGTCTTTAGTTAAGAGAGAAACTGCGGTACAGCGAGGGGATCAGATGGTAGAGAGCAGGCTTCTATTCGCCTAAGTTGGTGTCGATATTAATAGAGTCAATCTGTGATTTCGGATAACGCTCTAAGAAGCTCGTACACTGAGTGTACGGACTTCTCTACGAGTTAGATTGTTTCCTATTCTGGATAACTAGTTCTGGGGTCTTTTCTATTCTCTCTTCATCATTCTGCAAATATGCTGTGAGGATTGATTCAACGATCTCGGAGCGGCTTGCTCCGAGATCTGAGCACTCATCGACGAGTGTATCGAGCTCTTCGACGAGTTCAGTTCGTACGGAGACGCCCATTTTGGTTCTGCTCATGATCTTAGACGCTTTCAAAAATACGTACACCGAGTTCACGGTAAGCTTATCGGCTTATTCTAATTCGAGTCAAAATGTTATCATAATAGATCGCAGTCGCTACTTGCGCAGCGAAGTAATCGTGCTGCCGTCTTGCGATTCCTTAACTAAAGACGAATGGTGTCGATACATTTACTCGGACCCACTCCCCCGCAATGTACCCCGTACGCCGGCAGCGCCCACTGAATGTAGCTTCAATTCTGTCCTGACTGCTGTGTTGAATAGCGATCTAATCGACTAGTATCACGGGGTAAAAGGACGGAGCCGAGGAAATCGATTCTGTCCATGGAAGTCGATCTCTTCGACTTCGTTGAGCAGTGTCGGCACCTAGTCAAACAAGCGTTGGGGAAGCACGCGGGCGAGCC
>NZ_NHNZ01000138.1:2906-26125 GCF_002727095.1 Halorubrum sp. C191
TGGCGGGCGCTACTGCGCGTTTCCGCGCAGCAGCACCCGCAGTCTGGCCACGCCGCTCTCGACAGCACGTTCTTCGACCGCCGACGTGCGTCGGCGTACTTCCGCCAGCGGGCAGGACGGATCATAAAGACTCTAAAAATGACGACATTAACTGATGTGGAATCGGTTGCTGTTCTTGACGTTCACATCGCAGCTCGATGGAAGCATGATACGAAGACCGGACCGCAGGTCGTCCGCCGAAACGCGGACGACCTACGGTCCGTCGCCGCCGACAACGGCTTCCAAGACTGGCATACCGAGTACGAAATCGCCGCATATGACGTGGAGTACCTTGTTCATTACCGCGGCTCGTCAGCGAACGCAGCCGCGAACAACGCGCTCAACCGAGCAAATGGCTACTCTCAGCGGTGGATGGCCGAAACATCGTACTCGACAACGAAGCGCTCGCTCGGCGACGCCGTGCGAGCGCTGGGCTGGTATCGACAGTTCCGTGAAATCGTCTTGATGTTCGCCATCACCAACATAGAACCACTATGTAAACCGCTGTAACCGTGACTCAGAATCTATTCAACACAGCACACTGAACGGCGTGTCTATACAACCCGACATCCACGATGAGGCCCTGTCGGAGAACGGGCGACACCGTGTCGGTTTCATCGTGGGTTTGCGTTTAATCATATGGAACGTAAGCCGCATGGTTGGCTCCACGAGTCGAAGCAGCAAGTGTACGGGGCGGGTGTCGGCCGTCGACAACTGAGGAGAAAGTCCATAGCTAGAAATCCATCAGCCGTGTTGCTACCGTAAGAATAACAAAATCTCACTCCTTGGTACAACGCATCAGCGTTCATCATACCTATCTATGGGTATTTGTAACATGATATTAGTTGATAAGGACATGAGCCCAGCCGAGATGACGGCCAGATGGGGGTGAGTGTTCACTCATTTCGAACGTTCTGAGTTGGACGTGAGGGTTTCCGGACTGCCGCCGACCGTCACTGACAACCTGACGTGAGCGAGGTGGGCGACAATTGTTTCTCAGACGCCCTTGAAATCGTCACGGAAGGCGTGATATCCGGCAGGACCCTCCGTTGCGACCTCTAGGAGCGAGTCCGGGCCGCTCCCCTGGTGGCGCTCCACGAGAGCAGCGAGCCGGTCCTCCAAGCGCGCGACGACGTCGGGTTCCTTGTCGGCCAGGTCGGACTGTTCCCAGGGGTCCTCTTGAAGATCGTATAGCTGGATTTCCGGGACAACACTGCTCCACATCCCAGGGTGGTACGTCTTGATGAACTTCCACCGGTCGGTCCGGAGCGCCCGCTGTGCAGTATAAAGGCCGTGGTCGAAGAAGACGGCGTCGCGCCACTGGGCGTTCGACGACTCGATGATCGGGCGGAGAGACGCCCCTTGCCACTCGTTTGGGGCGTCGAGGGCGGCGTAGTCCGCCAGGGTCGGCGCCACGTCGACGTTCGTGACCAAGTGTGACCGGTGATCAGTCTCGATGTCGGCGTCGGCAGGGGGTTTGACGAGCAGTGGGACGTGCTGAGTCCCCTCGAACGTGCTCCAGTGTTCGCGATACAAGCCGTGTTCGCCGAATTCTTCCCCATGGTCACCGGTGACGACAACTAGTGAGTCGTCGTACAGTCCCGCATCACGGAGATATTCGAAGAGACGCCCGAGGTGCCGGTCGGCGTAGCGGATTTCGGCGTCGTATTTCGCGATCATCCGCTGGAGGTCGTCCCGGTCCTCGATGTCCATGTGGTCCGCCGAGCGCCAAGCGTCCCACTCACTGTGCTTGTCGATCTGTTCAGTTGTCGGGTACGGCGGCGGGGAGACATCCGCGAACTCGGCGACTTCCTCCTCGGTCCGGTTATACGGGCCGTGTGGGTCCCATAGTTGGACGTAGGTGAACGAGTCCCCGTCATCCAGTCGTTCGAACGTCTCGATGGCGGTGTCGATAACCGACTCCGCGCGCGGCGTCTGGAAGGATTCGTTGGCGCCAGTGGGTTCCTGGGGCTGTTGGACCTCGTGCCAAGTGTCGTGGAACCACGGGGCCGGGTGCCGCGGGAACGACGATACCGCAACGGTCCGGGCCCGTTCCTCGTAGAACAGGCGGGGCAGGCTCCACCACCGGCGTCCGGGGACGTGGTCGCTCCACGTTCCGGCCCACTCGACTTCGTTCGCCGGGTGACGAAGCTGCTGTGACCGTGTCCCGTGTGTCTCGACGCCGTTCCGGAGGCCGTACCGGCCAGTGAGCAGCGCCGCTCGCGACGGGAGACACGGCGAGTTCGCGACGTAGGCCCTATCGAACGCGACTGCGTCGGCGGCGAACTCGTCCAGGTTCGGCGTCGTGTCCCCCTCGTACCCGTACGTGCCGACGTGGTCGGCCCTAAGCGAGTCGATGTCTACGTATATGATGTGCATCATCAGCCGCTTCCGAACCGATCGTAATAAAACCCGGTTTCACCCCTCGGCAGGCCACTCCCGTCGAGAGGCGCGGGCGCACAACTGCACCGAAGCGGGACGAGATGGAGCGGACCCTCGAAGGGTACTACCGCGTCGGGAATCAGTCATTGTTACTATAGTAGGACCGTGTCAGGAGGAAGTCGTTTTTACTCCTGAAGTATGTTGCTTCCTCTATAGCAACACTCATGACGTGCGCGAAAACCGGACTACGCCCTATCGGATCGGAGGCGCATCCGCCTCGAGAGGGTCTCACCGGTTTTCGTGACTAGTTGTCTGTAGTTCCGCTCGACCTGTGAGTTCCCATCGGCCCCTTAGTCGACCAGTAACGCGACTGCGCCGATCGGAGTTCTGTGGCCGGTCACGATGGGTGCCGCGAGTTCCCGGCGGTCGTCGCGTCCCGGCGCCTCGCCGACTGCGACCTCACGCTCCTCGATGCGGGCGAGGCGGTCGCGCAGCTCCCCGGAGTCTGCAGCGGACGAAAGCAATTCTGACCGCTCAGTCTTGGGGTACCGGGCCAGCACCGCCCGTCCGGAGGCCGTCTCGTGAAGCGGTCGCCGCTCGCCCTCCAGTTCACCGGAACGACTCTCGCGTTCGGGGTTCACGGAGGCTACGTACACACCGGCCTCGCAGTTGGGAACCAGCAATGTCGCGGTCTGGTTGGTTATTTCCGCGAGTTCAACCACTTTCGGCGCTGACTCCTGATACAGAGGACCACCGCCGCGGGCCGTGACGCCCAGTTCGAAAAAGCGCAATCCCAGCCGATATGCTGAGCCGTCCCGCGTCACGAACCCGTGAATCTGGAGCGTCGTGAGGTGTTTGTGGACGTTGGCTTTGGACATCCCGAGTGTCTCGGCTAGTTCCGATACGCCCGCGTACCCCCGCTCTTCAAGCGCCTCTAGGACCGCGATAGCTGTTTCGAGAGCACTAACGCGGCCGTTATTTGCTATACAAGCACGGTGTTCCCGCCAATATAAAAACGTTCGCTCATTGCAAACGAGGGCTCTGGACCACCGGGTTGAGCCTGGTATCGTCCAAGGAGGGCGTTCTATCGGCGTCGTCCACCGCTTTCACGGCAAGAGACGGACCCGCCATTAGCTGAATGTGGCCGTTCCGGGCTCCGCTTGGCAGGACTAGCAAAAACACTTTATAAAAGTATCTGGACCTTTCACTCACGCAAATGGCTCGTCCGAACATCGTGGTCCTGTTCACGGACCAACAACAGGCCGAAACGACACATCCCGACTCGGCGTGTCGGACCCCGAACTTGGACGGATTTAGCGAGTCCGGAACGAGGTTCGACCGGTGCTACGCACCCAACCCCATCTGCTCGCCGTCGCGGGCCAGTTTCATGACCGGCGTTCTCCCCCACGTCCACGGGATGATCAACGTGACACACGGGGTCGAACCGTACGGGGCACGCTTTCGGTCGAACCTAGAGACGTGGAGCGAGCGACTCGACGATGCGGGGTACACGAATGGCTACTTCGGCAAGTGGCACGTCGAACGGACCGACGCGCTTGAGGAGCTCGGTTTCGACGAACACCTGGTCCGCCGGTCCGAGGCGTTCCGGGAGGGGTTCCGGGCACACCGGGAGTCAATAGGCCTGTCCCCGAACCCTGACTGGTCGAGTGGGGGCGTGAGCGACCCCGTCGTTGTACGGGACGAGGGGTACGACGATTACATGCTCAGCGGGTGCGTGGAGGAGCCGGCCGAGGGGATGGCTGACCACTTCATCTACGATCGGGGACTGGAGTTCATCAGGGACGCCGCCGGTTCGGACGGGCCGTGGAGCGCGGTCATCAGTACCTACGCCCCTCACGACCCGTATCTCCCTCCGAGGGAGTTTCGGGACCAGTACGACATCGGGGACATTGAGCGGCCCGAGAGCTTCGGGGACGACTTCGAAGATCGGCCCGAACTCTACAGCCGCCAGCGCGAAATCTGGGCCGACCTCGCGTGGGAGGACTACGCTGAGGCCATCGCCTCGTACTACGGGTACTGCAGTTTCCTCGACTGGGAGGTCGGCCGGGTGATTGAGACGCTGCGGAACCTCGGCGAGCTGGAGGACACCATCGTTCTCTATGTCTCGGACCACGGCGACTACCTCGGGGCCCACGGGATGTTCCTGAAGGGCGCGCCGGCCTTTGAGGAGGCCTACCGGGTTCCCTGTCTCGTCCGGACGCCGAGCGAATACCCCGGCGGCGTGGTGCGCGACGAAATTGTCCAGCTGCAGGACCTCGCCCCGACGCTCGTGGACCTTGCCACCGGGGAGCCGTTCCCACCGAAGTCCCGCGTCTCGCCGGAGAGCCCCCATGCGCGGGGTGGAGAGAACGTCACCGACCTGTCCGGTGAGCCCTCGTTCACGGCAACGTCGCTGGTGCCGTTCCTGCACGACGAGCGGCCCGAGGACCACCGAAACGAGGCCTTCGCCGAGTTCCACGGTCAAGACTTCGGATGGACCCAGCGGGTGTACTGGAACGACGGCCTGAAGTACGTGTTTAATACCTTCGACCGGGACGAGTTGTACGACCTGTGCGAGGACCCCCACGAGCTGAGGAACCTGGCGGCGGACCCGAACTACGAGGACCACAAGAAGGCCCTCTCCGAGCGGATGTGGGAGATCGCCCACGAGACGGCTGACTACCAGATATCCGAACTCCACTATGGGATGCACCGGTTCGCCCCCGTGGGGCCCAACGGCCGGTCGGACTCCTGAGACCATCGGTTGGGCCCGGGCCTGGTGCGGTAACGTTTATGACCGCACCGCTGATGATGAACGACCGCGACACGCTCAAGGAGGTGTTGACTGACGCGGACTTTTCGCAATACGAGGCGGAGGTGTACCTCTCGGTCCTCGAACTCGGGGACGACAGCGTCGCTGACATCGCGGAGACGTCACCGGTCCCGCGCTCGCGCGTGCACGGTGCTCTCAGTGACCTACAGCGCCAGGGTGTCCTCGAAACGTACGAGGGGGACTCGTTGCGCGCCCGCATCGACGACCCCTCCGCCGTGGCCGAGGAACTGGCTAGGCGGTCGGAACGGTTCGCGGACGCGGCGTCGGGCATCCGCAAGACGTGGGAACAGCCGAGTGTCAGACAGCAGAGCGTCCAGATGTTCCAGGACCACGACACCACAATCGACGAGGCCGCCCAGCGACTGGCCGAGGCGGAGACCGTCGTCCACCTCGCGGTCTCACCCGACGAACTCGATGTCCTCAGGGATACCCTAAAGCAACTGCGCGACCGGGACGTGGTCGTTCGGGTCGCCCTCCACGAGGGGTACAAGCAGTTCGGTGACCCGGGCGACCTCCCGATTTCGTACTCGGCAGTCGCCCCCGAGGTCCGACTCTGTAGCTCGCTGTTACCGTTCATCGCCCTGATCGACGGGGACCTGTCCATCTTCGGTATCCAGAGTCGGCATGGCAGCGAGTACGGAGTTGTCTTCGACGATCATACCCTTTCCTCGATTCTGCACTGGTACTTCCAGATCCAACTCTGGGAGCCCTGGGACGCAGTCTACTCGTCAACAGAGATCGACGACCTCACATACATTAGCATCAGGGAGTTCATCAGGGAGATCGAGTCCCTCCGGGAATCTGATGATCGCATCGTCGTCCGCGTCGAGGGCATCAGAACCGTCTCCGGAGAGGACGTGACGGTGACCGGGAAAGTCGAGGACATCGTCTACTCGGAATCGAACGCCGCCACCGACCAACCGTTCAGCCATCCGTTCATCCAGGCGGCCATTGCGGTCGACGACGGCGACGACACGTACACTATCGGCGGCTATGGGGCCATCCTCGAGGACGTGCGCGCGACGCGGATCACAGTCCTCTCAGTGGACTGAGCCGGCCCCATATTCCCCGACCACTTGCCGTCAGTAGCCGTAGGCTACGGAATGATTTTAATAAACTTTCTAAATATACAATAGTTTTATGTGATAGGAGTTTTACTGAGAAGTTATGCCATCTCAAACAGACGGCATTTCCAAGAATTCCAAACGTCGTTCGTTCATCGCCACAACGGGTGCTGCCGGCGTCACGCTCCTCGCGGGGTGTGGTGGCGGCGATGGAGGCGACGGCGGCTCCACGTCCAGCGGTGAAGATGTCGAGCTGAGCATGCTCATGTTCACTGGGCAGACCACCGATGAAAACCTCCAGGCGTTCGACGATACCATAGCCAGTTTCGAGGAGAACACCGGATACTCCGTCGACTCAACAGGTATTGCCCAGGCTGGTCAGATCGTCAACCAGACCCGAACAGCCGTCGAGGGTGGTGACCCGCCGAACGTCGCTGCCGTTCCGGCCGGCGGCATCCTCGGGATGATCGACAACGACCTGCTCGAACCGGTCGGCGAGCGCCTGGACAGCTCTGACCAGCTTGACCGGGGCGATTTCACCCGCGAGCGGAAGTTCGACATCGGCTCGCTCAACGGCGACACACTCTATGGCATCCCGTTCATGTCCGGACACTGGGGGTCGCTGTACTACAACGCTGACATGCTGGGGGAGGCTGGTTACGACCCGGAGGATCCGAACTTCACTACATGGCCGGAGTTCATGGAGGTCGCCAACGATGTCAAGGAAACCGCTGGCGTCCAGCCCGTCGGTTTCTCGGGTGCTGACCACATCCACTCGACAGTGCAGTGGCACGGCTTTTTTGCCACTACTGGCACTGGCTCCTGGCTCAACGAGGACCAGTCGAGTACGGTGCTCAACGAGGAGCCGGGTATCTCCACCGCCGAGTTCACCCAGCAGGCCCGCGATGAAGACCTGCTCCCGGACGGCGTCGTGAACCAGAACGCGCTGGACTTCCGCGAGCAGTTCCAGTCCGAGCAGCTGTTCGCCTACCAGACCGGAAGCTGGGAGGCGGCCGCCCTCAGTGACTCCGACATCAATTGGGGTATCACCCACAACCCCCAGGCCCCCGACGGCCGTGCTTCAGGGTTCTCCGGCGGGTGGTTCTTTGTTATCCCGCGCGGCGCCGAGAACGTCGACGAGTCCTGGGAACTCATCGAGCACCTCATGCAGGTCGACAACCTCAGCGCGTACGCAGGCCTGCCGCCTATCCTTACCGATGGCCTGGAGAACGTCTTCGAGGGGTTCCAAGACGGTCTCGGCCGCGACGTTGGCGACATCTTCGTTGAGGAGATCCTGAACGCCTCATTCCCGACCATCCACCCCAACCAAGGTCGGATGTGGTCGGCACAGCGCGAGGAGCTCCAGCAGTTGCTGCTCGGCAACAAGGACGCGGAACAGGCCATGGACGATCTTGACAGCACCATCACCGACCTGCTGTAGTCGGTAGAGCGTCGCCACCACGTTCGCAAATGATTATTTGTTTCTGTATCGTTGACGAACGCTCAAACAACACACGATACCATGTCTGAAACCAACGCGTCCCGGCCGATATCGAGAGTCAATCGTATCAAAGAGCGCCTGCGGGACTTAGGGATGAATGCCGGTCTCGGGTTCATTCTGCCGACGTTCCTGCTAATCGCCGGCCTCCTCCTGTACCCGATGGTGAACACCGTGTTGCTCAGCCTCGGCATCACCGACGGTGGCTTCACACTGTCGTACTACGAGGAGCTGTTCACCGCGAACTGGTTCCTGCAGGTCGTCCAGAACAGCGCCGTCTGGGTGATTCTGGGAGCCTTCTTGCAGATCATTGTCGGGTTCGCCCTGGCCTTGCTGTTGAACACGCGACTGCCCGGGAAAAAGTATCTCCGCGGGCTGTTCCTGTTGCCCTGGATCACGCCGGCCGTCGTCGTCGGGCTCGTGTTCAACTGGATGTACAACCCCCAGTTCGGCATCATAAACCACCTGCTGATGCAGGTCGGGCTCATCGGGTCGCCCATCCAGTGGCTCTCGAACCCGGACATCGCCCTGTTTTCGCTTATCATCGCGGGCGTTTGGAAGCGGTTCCCGTTCGTGATGATCATGCTGCTTGCGGGTCTGCAGGACGTGGACGACCAGCTAACGAACGCCGCCATCATCGACGGCGCACCCTACTTCGCGCGGATGCGCCACGTCACGCTGCCTCAGCTGATGCCGGTCTTGAAGATCGTCGTGTTGCTCTCGGTCATCTGGTGTTTCAACCAGTTCGCTATCATCTACACCGCGACCGGCGGCGGCCCGATCAACTCCACGATGATCTTCTCGGTGATGGTGTACGAACTTGGGTTCCAGCAGTTCAACGCTAACCTTGCGACGGCGTTGTCAGTCGTCATGCTCGGTGTCATGGCGCTGTTCATGATTGCCTACATGCGGGCACTCCGCAGCCAGGGGGTGGAGCTATGAGCAGCGTCGCGGCCGAGTACGAGTCAAAGGGCCGGCAGTACCTCCGTTACCTGACGGCGTACACCGCGCTCGTCCTGGCGCTGTTTCCCATCTACTGGATTATCAGTTCGTCGCTCAAAACGCCCAACGCCATCGTCTCGGTCCCCCCATCGCTGGTGCCCGCGCCGGGCGCGCTGACGCTCCAGCACTACGAGGCCGTGATGGCCGGGCCGATGCCGGATTACTTCCTTAACAGCGTTATCGTCACGCTTACCACGATGGTCCTGTCGGTCATCCTCGCCGTGTTCGCTGGCTACGGCTGGGCGAAGTTCGAGTTCCGTGGCTCCCGGTTTACCTCAACGTTCGTCATCCTCAGCCGCATCTTCCCCATCGTGGTCATCCTTGTCCCGCTGTTCCAGATCCTGCGGTCTGTCGGACTCTTGAACACGCATCCAGGTCTAGTGCTGTCGTACTTTGTGTACACGCTCCCACTGACGGCCTGGATGCTCAAGGGGTTCTTCGAGAACATCCCGGACAACGTTATCCGGGCGGCCCGCGTCGACGGGTTTTCCGAGGTGCGGATTTTCCTCGAGGTGGTCCTCCCGATGGTGCGACCCGGCATCATCGCGACGGCGCTGTTCTCCATCGTCATCGCCTGGCAGGAGTTGGTCTTCGCGCTCACCTTCCTCCAGGATGACGAGATGTACACCATGCCCGTCGCCTTGGTTGGGCTCACCAACCAGTACGACATCCAGTGGGGGCTCATGATGGCGGCGTCGTTCGCGTTCACGCTCCCGGTGGCGGTACTGTTCCTACTGACACAAAATTACTTTATCAGAGGAATCAGCGGCGGGGCACAAGCGTAGCCGTCTACCGTCCCCACGGCCGACTCCTCCGTTCTCCCAATATCCGTTTTCCCTGGCGCTGGCTGATTCCGCGAGCCGCTCGCCGCATGACCACGACCAAAACGTTTAATATTGATGGTTGGGAAATTCAGAATCAGTACTGTCACTATGATCCAACCCGTGTGGAGGCACTATTATGGCTGACGTTACCCTGAACAACGCGACGAAACAGTATCCCGATGGCGTGATCGGTGCGGAGGAAGTGAATCTTGAAATCACGGACGGCGAGTTCCTGATTCTCGTCGGCCCCTCGGGCTGTGGGAAGACGACGACTCTTGAGATGATTGCGGGACTTCAAAAACCCACTGGCGGAGAGGTCCTCATCGGCGGCGAGGTAATGAATGATGTGCCACCCCAGGACCGGGACCTGGCAATGGTATTTCAGGACTACGCCCTCTACCCGCACAAGACGGTCCGGGGCAACATGGAGTTCGGCTTAAAATACTCGACGGACCTCCCGGAGGACGAGAAGGAGCGGAAAGTCGAGGAGGCGGCCGAACTGCTCGGCATCTCCGACCTCCTCGACCAGAAGCCTGAGCAGCTCTCAGGCGGCCAGCAGCAACGGGTCGCGCTGGGGCGTGCCATCGTCCGTGAGCCCGAAGTATCGCTGCTAGACGAGCCACTCTCGAACCTGGACGCCAAGCTCAGAACCCAGATGCGGGCCGAACTCCAGCGCCTCCAGAGCCAGCTCGACGTGACGATGATCTATGTCACGCACGACCAGACCGAGGCGATGACCATGGGCGACCGAATTGCCATCCTCAACAAGGGCCACGTCCAACAGGTGGGCACGCCTGCGGAGGTGTACAACCAGCCGGAAAACGAGTTTGTCGCGCAGTTCATAGGCTCGCCGAGCATGAACATCTTCGACGCGACCGTCGAGGGTGGGACCGTCCAGACCGAAGCGTTCGTCATGGCGCTCGACGAGGTAGCCGACCGCCGCGACGGCGAGCAGATTCGGTTTGGCATCCGCCCGGAGGACTTCATCGTCTCGACGGACCCCGATGCCGGACTCACCAGAGCGACGGTGACCGTCGTCGAGCGACTAGGTGACGAGAACCTCCTCCACCTCGAGTTCCTCGGCCAAGATGTAGTCGCCCGCGTGAGCGAGGGTATCCTGCCCTCGAACGGCGATGAAGTGAGCATCGACTTCCCACCCAAGCAGGTGTACCTGTTCGACGAGAGCGGCGGGACATTCAAGTTCCGCACTGTCAAGGCTGAGGGTTCACAACGTCTGAATCAAAACATCTGAATGCCAGTCAACCCCGTCTATCACCGACCGTGCGGGTCCTCGTAGAACGATACATAATAACACACACTATTCAATGAGCGATCTCAACGTACTCCTCGTGTCCATGGACAGTCTCCGTGTGGACTGCCTGGGCGCGTACAACAAACCGTTCGACATCGACGTGGAGACGAACAACTTAGACCGTTTTGCCGAGCGGGCGACGGTGTTTGACTCCCACTACGCGGGGAGCCTGCCGTGCATGCCCGCCCGCCGCGAGTGGTTGACCGGTACCCAGGAGTTCCTCTGGCGTCCCTGGGGACCAATCGAGCCGTTCGATGACACGCTCCCCGCGCTCGTCAACGGCTACGACCGAATCTCGAAACTTGTCACCGACCACTACCACCTCTTCGAGCACGGGGCGCGTGGTTACCATGAGGACTTCAAATCGTACGAGCAGTTCCGAGCCCACGAGACCGACGCCTGGAAAACGACGCCCTACGACCCGGATCCGGATTTCCTCAGGCAGCTCAAAGGCAACGACGACCCCCACGACGGAAAAAAGAAAAACAACACCAATTACGCCCGTAACGTCGCGGAGTTCGAGGAGGAGAAGGACTACTTCGCGCCGAAAGTGTTCTCGCGGGCAGCCGAGTGGCTCCACGAGAACCAGGCGTGGGACCAGTGGTTCTGCTACGTGGACAGCTTCGACGTTCACGAGCCGTTCCACGTTCCCGAGCCGTACGCCTCGATGTACACCGATGAGGACGCCATCGACCCCGAACTTACCTTCTGGCCGGACTACGGGCCGGTCGATGGCGCGGACGGCGAGGGCGGGTCGGGACCCACCGAGATGGGAGACTCCGAACTCTCGGAGCGCGAACAGGCGTTCGTCCGCTCGCAGTTCGCGGGCAAGACTACCATGGTCGACCGGTGGTTCGGCCGAGTACTCGACACGCTCGACGAAGAGGGGCTATGGGACGAAACGATGGTCGTCGTCACCTCCGATCACGGGCACTACTTGGGCGACCACGGCTGGGTCGGCAAGCCAGCCGCCCCGCTGTACGACGTGCTGGCTCATACCCCGCTTCTGGTTTGGTACCCGGACAGCCCCCGGCAGGGCGAGCGGGTCGATGAGGTCACCTCCGCCGTCGACGTGTACGGGACGGTGCTTGACGCGATGGGCATCGAGGCTCCCCACCGTCACAGCCGGAGTCTCGAACCGTACCTAACCGGCGAGACTGACGACCACCGCGACTGGGCTCTGTACGGTTACTGGGGGTCATCGGTCAACGTCACCGACGGCCGGTACACGTACCACCACCCCTGCGACGAGTCCGTGGACTCGTACTGCTACTCAGCGGGGATGATGAACACCGTTGAGTGGATGGAGACGCCCGAACCTCAAAAGAACGCCGAACCGTTCTCGCTGCCCTACACCGACAGTCCCGTCTGGCGGTACAGCGGGCCCTCGCACGGCCGTCACGAGGACCCGCTGCTGTTCGACACAAGGACGGACTCGGGCCAGGAGCACGAACTCGCCGACAAGTGCCCCGAAAAAACCGACGAGATGCGGTCGCTGCTCACGGACGCGCTGGAGACCCTCGAGGCGCCCGACTGGCAGTACGAGCGGCTCGGTCTCGACGCGTAGCCGAATCGCGGTCCGGACCGCCCCACGCCGGTCGGGCCCGAGCGGGTGACCGACGAGTGACTCTGTGAAGCGGTACCAAACTTTAATTGCCGGAGCGGCGATGTTGTTTACACAGATGGAGTACACGACACTCGGCGATACTGGCGTGACCGTCAGCAAGGTGTGTCTCGGTTGTATGGGCTTCGGGACCAGCGAGTGGCGCGACTGGGTGTTGGACGAGGAGGAGAGCGTCGCCCTCATCGAGGAGGCCATCGGCCTCGGCGTGAACTTCTTCGACACGGCAAATGTCTACTCCGACGGCGAGAGCGAGCGCGTGCTTGGGGCGGCCCTGGAGGGGTACGACCGCGAGCAGTTCGTCGTCGCCATGAAGGCCCACTTCGGCACGGACACGGACAACCCCAACGGCTAGGCATTTCGCGAAAGCCCATCGACGTGCAGCTCCAAGGCAGCCTCGACCGCCTGAACATGGACACCATCGACCTCTACCAGATTCACCGCCGCGACCACGCCGTCGCCGACGAGGACCTCCTGCGCACCCTCGACGACGTGGTCCGGCGCGGCGACGTCCGCTATCCCGGCGCGAGTTCGATGTGCGCCCGCGAGTTCGCGGACTTCCTCTCGACGAGCGAGGACCTGGGCCTAGAGCGTTTCCGCACCATGCAGAACCACTACAATCTCGTCTACCGCGAGGAAGAACGCGAGATGTTTCCCCTCTGTCAGCGCGAGGACGTGGCCGTCATCCCGTGGAGTCCCCTCGCCCGCGGCTATCTTACCCGCCCCGAGGACCGCATCGACGCCACTGCCCGCGGCGAGTCCGAAAAGACCCAGCTCGGCGGGACGAGCCTGTACGAACACCCCTACCGCGAGGGCGGCGGGCCGGAAATCAACGCCCGCGCGGCCGAACTCGCCGACGAGTACGGCGTCTCGATGGCCTAGGTCGCCATCGCCTGGCTGAACCAAAACGAGTACGTCGACGCTCCCATTATCGGCACGACTAGCGTCGAACACCTCCGCGAGGCCGCCGAAGCACTCGACGTGGACCTCTCGACGAGCGACGTCGAGTACCTCGAGGAACCCTATGAGGCGGTGCGCAACTCGCCGCCCTTCGAGACTGATCCGAGAATCTGAACGTAGCGACAGCCTTGATTGTGCGGGTTCAGCCCACAGCTTCTTGTCGCCCCCTCGCGTGACTGTGACCGTATGCCACCGAGTGACTCCTCGGGGGACACCCCCCGGAACGTACTCTGTATCCTCACCGACCAGCAGCGCCAGGACAGCATCGGCGCGTACGGCAACGATGTCGTCGAGACGCCGAACCTCGACGCGCTGGCCGCCGAGGGGAACACGTTTCGACCGCGCGTACACCCCGACCGCCATCTGCTCGCCGGCCCGCGCCTCAATCGTCACCGGTGTCTCGCCGACGACACACGGGGTCACCCGCAACATTCGCTCGGGGACCACCATCGATGAGGATTTCCCATGCTACCCGCAGGTGCTCCGGGAGCCGGGGTACAACGTCGGCCTCGACGGGAAGTGGCACGTCGGCAAACACCCTCGCGAGTTCGGCTTCCGGGGTTCATGCATCCAATGGAGCACGATGACTACGTCACGTACCTGGATGAGCAGGGCTTCGAGCACTGGTCCGAAGACGTCGTCGACGAGTACCCCCCTGATGCTGAGTACGTCATCGGCGGCATCAACAAGCGCCCGGTCGAGGCGTCCTTCACCTACTTCATTGCCGAACGGACCATCGAGCGCATAGAGGCCTACGTTGAGGACGCGCCCGAGGCGCCCTTCTACGTCGGAGGTCACTTCTTTGGCCCACACCGCCCTTATTTCATCCCCGATCGGTATTTCGAGATGTACGACCCGGAGGACATCCACCTCCCGGAGTCGGCGGTAAAAGAGCGCTTCGAGGACAAGCCGGGAGTCCAGCGGAGGCGCTACGAGAAGACCGACCTCGAGTCCCTCTCAGTCGAGCAGTGGCGCGAGATTATCTCCATATATTACGGGTACGTGACCTTTATCGACGATCAGGTCGGGCGCATCCTCGACGCTCTCGAGCGGGAGGGGGTGGCCGACGAGACGGCGGTCCTGTTCACGTCGGACCACGGGTCGTTCGTCACGGCCCACAAGAACCTCGACAAGGGACCGCTGATGTACGAGGACATCTACAACGTCCCTCTCATCACGAGCGGACTCGGAATCGAGGAGGACGCCACGGACGCCTTCGCTTCGCTGTTGGACCTCGCGCCGACCGTCGTCAACCTCGCGGGGGTCGAGGTGCCCGAGGTCTACGAGGGTCGGAGCCTCCTAGACTCAGTACCTCACAAAGCATCGTCAGCTAACCTGACCTGAGTCACCTGTTCTGTTACAATGAGTCGTCGGCAGCGGTTGATCAACGCTGTTCGAAGCCGGAGCTGTCGCTGTCGGCGGCGTTCAGCCGCCGACGCGACAGCGTTACCACTCACGAGACGGCGTACTCGGTCGGTGACTACCGGTGGAACCGGTCGTCTGGTGGTCGATTCGCGGGGACGGCCCGACGCACTGCGAGGGCCGTCCACGCAGCCCGTCGAACCATATTCACGAACTCCTTGTACGGCCACCACCAGAGGCGACGCCCGCCTCGGCGGGGCGTCGCCACGTATTCGTAGTGGAGATACCGCCACGCGTTCTGTAACAGCAGACTCACCACAACGAACAGCAGTCTCACCGTCGCGTCTCGCGTCGTTGTTGTCGCTATCGCTTGCTCAGACAAGCGATAGCTCGACTCGATGCCGAAGCGCTTGCTGTAGTGCTCTCGGGCATCCCGTGGCGTGTCGATAAACGGCGCGTCAGCGGCGTAGCCGTGACGCGCCACCCCGTGTTCGTCGTATCGTCCCTGTTCAGGTACGTACAGTCGATGTAGACGGGAAACTCGACGGTCCAGCTATGACCGTCGAGTTTCCCTGTCAGATCATGCTGAATGACACGACTCCACCCTTCCGAGAGCTCTTGCTGAATCGTCTTCCCCCACCGGATGATCGGCATCACGTAGGCGTAGTTGTGCGTGGACAACAGCCCAAGACAGGTGCTGTTGTAGAACCCGCGATCGAGATAGACGGCCTTGACGCTGAGGTCAAGGCCGTCGAGGAGCTCGAGAAACTCACCAAGGACGTCGCTGGTGGTGTCGCCAGCGACAAGCTGGCGCACCGCCAGCGTGTACCGTTTGTTGCGTACCCGCGCGTACAGCGTCGCGTACGCGTGAAACGTCGTCGTTCCCCGTTTCGCTTGTGAGGAGTACAGCGCTTCTGTTTCGTCTTCATCGCCGTAGTAGGGGTCGAGGTGGAGGTCTGCACAGACCTCCACCTGCTCGGGGAGCAGTTCAACGGTATTCCGTCGAAGAAGGGTGTTAGCGACTCGTTCGAGCCGTTCCGGCTCGAACTTCGTCCGGAGGTGGTAGAGGATCGTGTTCGCCGATGGTGAGTCTTGACTGGAGTTGGAGAGCGTCGAGATCGAGGTCCCGTCGGCGGTTGCGCCGACGAGGACCTCGTGGATGTCCTCTGTATCGATTTCAGCGTTGTTGGCGCGGTTCAGAGTAACTTCCTCGTCAAGCTGGTTGACGAGGAAGTTAAGGAGTTGGTCTTCGTGGAGTTCACTGTCTGCTTGCTGCTGGTGTTTGGTCACATTCACAGCAAGCAGACGTTCTAACTAACCGGCTTTGTGAGGTACTGAGACTTGGGCCGCGACGTGGACAACTGGCGGGACCACATCGTCGCCGAGTTCCACGGCCTGAATTTCCCTTACGAGCAGCGGATGCTCCGGACGGACCGGTACAAATACGTCATGAACGCGGGGGACACGAGCGAACTGTATGACCTCGAACGAGACCCGAACGAACTCGTCAACAGGGTCGGCGACCCGGATTACGCCGACACCGAGGACATTCTCGAGGCCCAACTGAGCGAGATACTCAGGGAGCGGGGGGACCCGGAACTTCCCGAGGATGAGTGGCTCTATCCGGCACTGACGCCAATGTACTACCCTACTACGGACGACGAGTGAGCGCGGGGGAGGGGTGCCGAACGGCCGAGAGCCCGCTGAACGGAACACGGGTGCTATTACCTACCGCGGGTCGACGTTTGACGGGCCGTCGACGCCGAGACGCTCCCGGCGGCACCGTTGGTCCTCCCGGGCCCGCTTGTCGACCGCCTCGGGGTCGACGACCGCCCACAGGTCCGCCTCGAGTGACTTCTTGACTTCCCGATAGTCTGGGTCCGCCGCGAGGTCATCCAGTTCTTGCGGGTCGGACTCGAGGTCGAACAATTGATCCGGACCGTCGACATAATGGACGTACTTGTAGGAACCACGCCGGATCATAAAGAACCCGTGGCTCGCGCCGTGCGCGTGGTACTCGCTGAAGACGGCCCGCTCGTCGTCGGGGTCGCGCTGGCCGGTGGCAACGGGCAAGAGCGACCGCCCTCGCCACGCGTCGTCGGGGGGTACGCCCATCGCGTCGGCCATCGTTGGCACGACGTCCAGCAGCGAGACGGGCGTCTCGACGGTCCGGCCGGACTCGATGCCCGGGCCGCGCGCCACCAGCGGGACGCCGACCGACTGCTCGTACATGCAGCACTTCCACCACAGCCCGTGGTCGCCCAGCACTTCCCCGTGGTCGCTGGTGTAGATGACGAGCGTCTCCTCGGCCTGGCCGGTCCGTTCAAGGGCGTCGAGGAGGTCGCCCACACAGTCGTCCAGTGCCGTCACCAGCCCGTAGTAGGCGCTCCGGGTGCGGCGCAAGGTCGCCTCGCTGAGATCCAGCCCGTCGAAGTGCTCGCGGAGTTGGTCTACCACCGGGTGGTCGTCCACCGGGGGGTAGTCGACGGGGAGGTCCATCTCCTCAGGAGGGTAGCGGTCGTAGTAGGACTGCTCAACCTCCAGCGGGAAATGTGGAATAAGCGCGTTCACCGAGAGGAGCCAGGGGTCGTCGCTGTCGCGTCGGTCCTCAAGCCACTCGACCGCACACCGGAAGCGGTTCTCATCACAGACCTCGTCAGGGTCATCGGCGTTGTACCACGCCTCGCCGTCGGGGACGGGACCGGCCCGATCAATCCGGGCTCGGCCGTTCGGCCGAACCAGCGGGGGATCCCGGTAGAGGCCGAAGGTATCAAGCGTCTCCATGTGCTCAGTCAAGAGTTGCTCGTCGAACCCGTCGTCGACGCCCGGTTCGAAGTGGAGCTTACCGATTGTTGTGTGGTCGACGCCGTGATCGAGAAGGTGGTGACCCCACGACGGCGGCGACCCGTCGTAGGGGGCCGCGTTGTCCCAGGCCTCGATTTCGTGGATGTACCGCCCAGTGGCGAGGCTCGCTCGCGAAGGGACACAGAGCGGGCTCGAACAGTACGCGTTGGTGAACCGGACGCCGTCGGCCGCCAGCCGGTCGATGTTCGGCGTCTCGACGTGGGGGTGGCCGGCGCAGCCGAGCGCGTCCGGGCGGTGCTCGTCGGACAGGATGAGCAAAACGTTTGTTGGGGCAGGCACGGCCGCCGATTCGGCCGGTCAGGTCAAATACCTGTCCCCACCACGATAGACACTCGACACTCTCACCCAGTCCGCAAAGTTTGTATCGTCCTTCAACATACTACAAACTGCCGGGGCAAGAACCGACAGTTTCGACCGGACACGTCGGACGGTACAATTCCAGGCGAGACATTACACCATGACGCAGGACAACGTCGACGTACGGAGCGAACTTGAGGGCGTCATCGGCGGGGCGGTGCTCGTTGCCGCCGGTACCCTCTTGAGTGTCGGCCTCAACGTGGCTGCGCGGGCGGTTTTCGCACGCTCGTTCACGCCCGAGTCCTACGGCGAGTTCTCGTTGGGGTTCACGCTCCTGATAATGTTCTCGCTTGTGGCGTGCCTGGGCCTCCAGAACGGCCTCCCCAGGCAGATCGCGTTCGATGAGGCCGACGACAACGAGGGAGGTCGACCGGTGGAGTCGGGCGGCGGCAGGGCTGACGACGACGCGCCGACGGGTGAGGCGGGCACGCAGATTCTCTGGGCGCTCCTGCTCAGCGGCGGCTTGGGCCTCGCGGTCGGAGCTGTGCTGTTCGCCTCGAACCGCTGGCTGGCCGTCGAGGTGTTCAGCGACCCGAACTACGCGCGTCCCATCGCCTTGGTCTCCCTGGGTATCCCGCTTTTCACGTCCATCCGGGTAATGTCGGCCATCTTCAGGGGGTACAGTCGACCGCACGAGCGAGTGTTGTTCCAGGGCCTCCTCCGGAACGGCGCCTTCCTGATCCTCCTCGGCGTGGTCATCTACCTTGGTCGAGACCACCTGGCCGGGATTGCCACCCTCTCCCTCTCGCTCGGGGTGACGGCCCTGCTGTACTTCAGGTACCTGTACCGCGACAACCCTGGCAGATTCAGGGACGGCGTAGTGGGGCGCCTGCGGAACCTGTCGGTGCCGGTATCGCTGGTCCGGTTCTCGTACCCGCTGATGATCGCGACGCTGCTACTCCAGTTGATGACGTGGATGGATATCCTGATGCTCGGCTACCTCTCGACGTCGCGCTCAGTGGGGCTGTACGACGCCGTCCGACCGCTGGTGCGCATCATCTACATCGTTTGGCAGGGGATGATATTCATGTACATCCCGCTGGTCTCGGATATGTACGCTACAGACGACCTTGAGTCCATCAGGCGCGTGTACATCATCCTCACGAAGTGGTTCGCTTCGGCGAGCGTACCGTTGGTCCTCCTATTTTTATTTTTTCCCGGAAGCACACTACGAGCGGTGTTCGGGCCGTCCTTCACTGTCGCCGCGCCGGCCCTGCAGGCCCTCGCCGTAGCCTACTGCTTGGGCAACATCATCGGTCCGACGGGGGCGACGCTCATTGCAATGGGGCACACCCGGATACTGATGGCGATCAACCTCGTCTCCGGTGTGGTAAACTTCGTCCTAAACGTCGCCCTGATCCCGGAACTGGGCCTGCTAGGCGCGGCACTCGCGACGATGGCCGCCATCGTCCTCCGGAATCTGTTGCGGTTGATCCAACTATACCGTGTCGGGCGTATCCACGCCCTCCGCGGTGTCATCTACCGGCCGCTCGGAGTGACCACCGGACTGGCCGTCGTGCTCTCGGTCTTGATCGGTCCCGTGGGCTGGCCTAAATTAGTGGCCCTGTTCGCTGCGCTCTCGGTGGCCTTCGTCGCCAGTTTCCGTCTCACGGGGAGTGTCTCTATGGAGGACGGCGTTCTAGTGTCGTACGTCGTCTCGGCGGTGGGGAGCGTCACACCGTCGGGCTTGAACTAACCTGTGATCGACAGCCAAGACCCGGTTGACGGGTGCCGAGATGTGACCGTTGCGGACTCCGACCCACCCCAGTTTTTAATACCGGGCTCGCTGAACACAGGAAATATGTCACCGACAATAGAGCGCTGTATCAGCAGCAGTGATGCGGCCCTGCGCTCGCTCCCCGACCGGGACGGCGTCAACCTCCGGGAGCGACGGTGCCTGGAACA
This sequence comes from Halorubrum sp. C191, assembly GCF_002727095.1. Classification (NCBI taxonomy): domain Archaea; kingdom Methanobacteriati; phylum Methanobacteriota; class Halobacteria; order Halobacteriales; family Haloferacaceae; genus Halorubrum; species Halorubrum sp. C191. Next base: position 22,931 of record NZ_NHNZ01000138.1, read on the forward strand.
CTGCGGGATCTGTCGAGCCGAGCGGTTCGCTGTCGTGAACGGTGAGCTCCTCACCGAGCCGGAGCTGTCCACGGCCCTCGACGCGCTCGCCGAGGGTACGGCTGGTGAGCGGCCATGAACGTCCTCTTCGTCTCTATCGACAGCCTCCGGCGGGACTTCCTCGGAGTTTACAGCGACCGGCCGGGGGTCGTCGACTACGACGTAGAGACGGACAACTTAGACCGTTTTGCCGAGCGGGCGACGGTGTTTGACTCCCACTACGCGGGGAGCCTGCCGTGCATGCCCGCCCGCCGCGAGTGGCTGACCGGTACCCAGGAGTTCCTCTGGCGTCCCTGGGGCCCGATGGAACCGTTTGACGACCCTATTCCGGAACTCGCCCGCGACGAGGGGATCATCTCGCAACTGGTCACGGACCACTTCCACTACTTCCAGCACGGGAGCAGCGGCTTCTACGAGGACTTCAACGGATTCGAATTCGTCCGCGGCAACGAGTACGACGCCTGGCGGACGAGTCCACGGGAGCCACCGACCGGGTTCACCGACCAGCTCCTCGACCGGGAAACGGACCCACCGGATTCGACGCAGTACCTGAACCGGAGCGCGTACGCCCGAAACGCAGCTGATTTCGAGGCGGAGGAGGATTACTTCGCGCCGAAGGTGTTCTCGCGGGCGGCCGAGTGGCTCCGCGAGAACCAGGCGTGGGACCAGTGGTTCTGCTTCGTCGACAGCTTCGACGTCCACGAACCCTTCGATCTCCCCGAGCCGTACGCCTCAATGTACACCAACGAGGACCCAACCAACCCTGACATGCCGGTCTGGCCCTACTACGGGCCGATAGACGAGGGCCAGAGCGAACTGACCGACCGGCAGCTTGAGTTCGTCCGCTCGCAGTTCGCTGGGTCGGTTACGATGGTCGACCGATGGTTTGGGCGGGTACTCGATACGCTCGACGAGGAGGAGCTGTGGGACGAGACGATGGTCATCGTCGGCTCCGACCATGGGTTCGCGCTCGGGGACCACGGCTGGATGGGGAAGAACGACTTCACGGTGTACGATGTCATCGCCAACACGCCTCTGATGATCTGGCATCCCGGCGAATCCGTCGAGCGCGTTCCGGCGCTGACGTCAGCCGCCGACCTCTACGAGACAATACTTGAGGGGCTCAACGTCGAGCCACCGACCGGAACACACAGTCGGTCTCTCATGCCACTCGTCCGTGGCGGGGCGACCGAGCACCGGGACCACGCGCTCTACGGCTACTGGGGGTCGTCGGTCAATGTCACCGACGGAACCTACACCTACCACAGGCCACCTGCGCCCGACTCGCAGACCCTGTGTCACTCGACGTCGATGCAGAACACCCACTCGTGGTTCACGCCGCCGACGGCCCGTATCGACGTCGATTCGGGCTCGTATCTCCCGTACACCGACGCGTCGGTGTGGCGGTACCCGGCAGACTCCTGGCTACAACACCGCGACGAACGGCTTTACGACCGTCGGTCGAACCCGGGGCAGACCACAAACTTGGCCGGGACCGACGAGGACGCGACCCAACACATGGTCGGCGTCCTAGAGCGAGCGCTCGACGAAGTCGACGCACCGGATTCGCAGTACGACCGGCTCGGCCTCTGAGTACAAGGATCCGACACGGCGTCGACCGGCATCGGTCGGATTCCGGCAGGGCAGTCCCGTGACCGCGCGGTGGTTCGACGTCGTGTGACGGTGTTTCTGCCCGCCCGGCGTCGGAAAGGCCTCTAAATGGAATAGCCCGACGCTGTGTCGGCCCCACGGCGGTGGGCGTAACGTTTACCACCGCGACCCCCGGTACATGAGATATGGTTGACGACGACCCGGCGTGCTGTTCCGCCGCCCGGACCGACGGCGCGGCGTCTGCTGACCCGGCCACCGGGCACCACGAGGCCGACCACCGCACGACGCCCGGATCGCCGGACGACGACCGGACGGAACGCATGGTCAGGATCGACGGTGCCACGTTCACGATGGGGACGGATTCCGACGAGGGGTTCCCGGAGGATGGCGAGGGGCCGGCACGCGGGGTGACCGTCGACCCGTTCTATATCGACAAGTACGCCGTCACGAACGCGGAGTTCCTCCAGTTCGTCCGTGAGACGGGGTACACCACCGATGCCGAGCGGTACGGATGGTCGTTCGTCTTCCAGGACTTCCTCACGGAGCGTGCCCGTGATGATATCATCGACAATGTTGAGGCGGTCCCGTGGTGGCTCGCCATCGAGGGGGCGGCCTGGCTCCGACCGTACGGCCCCGGGTCGAACGTCGTGGAGGACAACCTCCTGAAACACCCGGTCACGCACGTCTCGTGGCGTGACGCCGCAGCGTACACCGACTGGGCGGGAAAGCGACTGCCGACCGAGGCCGAGTGGGAACGGGCCGCCCGCGGCGGCCTTGAGGGGCGGCGCTTCCCGTGGGGTAACGATTTGAAACCCGACGGCGAACACCGCTGTAATATCTGGCAGGGGGAGTTCCCCGAGCACAACACCGGCGACGACGGCTACCTTGCGACGGCGCCAGTGAACGCCTTCGAGGGGAACGGCTTCGACCTCCACAACATCTCGGGCAACGTCTGGGAGTGGTGTGCCGACTGGTTCAGCGCCGAGTATCACACCACCGACGCGTACGATCCGGACAACCCGACGGGGCCGCCCGGCGGCGACCAGCGGGTTATGCGCGGCGGGTCATACCTCTGTCACCGGTCGTGGTGTAACCGCTACCGCGTCGCCGCCCGCTCGAAGAACACGCCCGACAGCTCCACCGGGAACATCGGCTTCCGGTGTGTCGTTGACGCGGCATCCTACTGACGGCGCGTGTGTCGTGAGGCAGTACCCAATTGACGACCGACGTATCGGGGCCCAACGTCCACGGACGGCCGGTGAGTGTTGAACGGAACACCCGATGGCTGTACGCCGGCTTTGCGGCCGAGTCACCGGTCCAGGTGGGCTTCGACGGGCGACCAGGGGGACAATAAAAATACCTGAAGGGAATAGCCAGCGCTGGACAGCAGCAAGCGGTACCCCGTGCCAGTCTGCCAGGTCCACCACACCCCCAACCACCACTTTCCCCCATGTGTAGGCACAGCACACGCCGTTTGCTATTGTCTACGTTAGTGATTTCGGGATCGCCGTTCCCCGAACCCCTTTTCATACTGTCAGCTAAATA